>NZ_JAJNQM010000005.1:0-75379 GCF_022227785.1 Ectothiorhodospira lacustris
GACTGCCGTTAGTCTTCCCCACGCCCGTGGGGGTGTTTCCTCAAGAGCCTGCGCGTTGAGCGTGTGGAGTGGGTCTTCCCCACGCCCGTGGGGGTGTTTCTGCGGCACGCGGATCGTCCACCGGGCGAGGGATGTCTTCCCCACGCCCGTGGGGGTGTTTCACCCCACTGCGGTGCGGGTGCCCGTGTTCTACGGTCTTCCCCACGCCCGTGGGGGTGTTTCTTGGCCGGTGTGGTCGTAGGCCTCGACACGATAGTCTTCCCCACGCCCGTGGGGGTGTTTCTGCTGTAAGTACGTTAGGCTCCGACCTGCGACGGTCTTCCCCACGCCCGTGGGGGTGTTTCTCCAGTTCGGGACCAGCGAAGGCCAGGCTCTGGGTCTTCCCCACGCCCGTGGGGGTGTTTCCGTCGCCATCGACGCCGACTCGTGGGCCTGGAGGTCTTCCCCACGCCCGTGGGGGTGTTTCTCAGCGTGGAGATTTCTCGGAACGCGGTATCGAGTCTTCCCCACGCCCGTGGGGGTGTTTCCACGTGACGGACCCAAGCTGGGGGTGGCTGGGCGTCTTCCCCACGCCCGTGGGGGTGTTTCCACGATGACGGCGGAGAGGAAAAGGTTTCTGCGGTCTTCCCCACGCCCGTGGGGGTGTTTCTCCATCGCCAAAGCCATGGGCATGGCCGAAGAGGTCTTCCCCACGCCCGTGGGGGTGTTTCTGACGTCAGAGACGATGTGCTGCCCGAGGCCAGGTCTTCCCCACGCCCGTGGGGGTGTTTCTGCCTGCGAGTCAAACGGCATGGCTTACTCCGTGTCTTCCCCACGCCCGTGGGGGTGTTTCCCCAGAGGGTGGCGGCGGATCGGTCCAGGGGGAGTCTTCCCCACGCCCGTGGGGGTGTTTCCTGCGCAGTTGCCCGCCCAGAGCCGCTTACAGAGTCTTCCCCACGCCCGTGGGGGTGTTTCCAGCGTCCTCAAAGCCCTCCCGCCCGGCGCAGGGTCTTCCCCACGCCCGTGGGGGTGTTTCTGCGCCGCCAGGCCGAGGGCGAGCAGCCATGACGTCTTCCCCACGCCCGTGGGGGTGTTTCCTTTGCAGGCGGCCAAACCGGCTGCTATTTTGCGTCTTCCCCACGCCCGTGGGGGTGTTTCTGTGGTCGGATGAAACCACAGGCGAGTGGGAGTGTCTTCCCCACGCCCGTGGGGGTGTTTCGGTGTTTCTGCCGCAGTGGATCAGAGGATTGACGTCTTCCCCACGCCCGTGGGGGTGTTTCTGTCCTGACTCTTCAGCTTCTCCTCGTCCGCCAGTCTTCCCCACGCCCGTGGGGGTGTTTCCTGAGTTCGTGCCGCGCATAAGCGTATTCTTCGGTCTTCCCCACGCCCGTGGGGGTGTTTCCGCCGTGCGAGTTCTGATTGGTTGTATCCGGCAGTCTTCCCCACGCCCGTGGGGGTGTTTCTTCCGCGCATTCCCCTGGCTGCTGATGGCCCTGGTCTTCCCCACGCCCGTGGGGGTGTTTCCATCGACACGGTGACCGTCTCCGCGGCGGCCTTGTCTTCCCCACGCCCGTGGGGGTGTTTCCTCGATACTCGTCAGCGGTACATGCAGCATGTGGTCTTCCCCACGTCCGTGGGGGTGTTTCTGACTGGCAGCGCCTTTGGGCGATCTTCCTTTGGTCTTCCCCATGTCCGTGGGGGTGTTTCCGAGTTTCGGCGCCAGGCGGCCCGCAAGGGGTAGTCTTCCCCACGTCCGTGGGGGTGTTTCCAGCACCGTGGGCTGGCTGTCTTCCTCCCCGGTGTCTTCCCCACATCCGTGGGGGTGTTTCATCTCTTCTTTTAATCGCCGCTGCTCATCCAATGTCTTCCCCACATCCGTGGGGGTGTTTCATGCGTTCCCTGCACCTGCGGGGATGAACTCGCAGGTGACCTTGCCCGCGTCGGTGGTTATCCTTACTCCAGATTCGGGTCGGACATGCGGGGTGACTCGTGAAATTAGTGGTTCAGGGCGTTCTGCTCATGCTGGCCGCCATAGGGCTGGCTGCAGCCTCGGTGGATCTGGCGGTGTTGGTTTTGTTTGCCGCCCTGGGCGTGATCGTTACGGGCTTGGTCCGGGCGTTGTTGACATAAGTGGGTGTCGGTGGTGCACGGGTTCGAACCGGACATCTCGCGCGGGGCGCTTTGCCTCCCCCAGGGAGGATCACCACCACACCCGATATCGAGCATAGCTTGCGGCCCTTACATGCCTCAACTTCATATTCCACGCCCGTCCGGCCACCTCGTTCAGAGGCAGGTAGTCACCATGGACTTGAGCCGGTCCAGTACCTCAAAGCCATGCATGTCGGGGAGTTCGAGGTCGAGAAAATCAGACGGGGTTTGTAGGCGGCGGCCGGATCGAGTCCAAGCAGCATCGTGATATAAAGTCGGCTACCCAAGCCCTGGGCACTCTCCACCAATGCCGGTGAAAGCGGATACCTAAAGCTGATGAAGATACCCAGGCTGAAAGCACTCAATGGGCTCGACCGCGATCTGCAACAGTCGCTGCTAAGCCAGATCCGCGACCTCTGGACCCACACCTCCACTGCCCTGGAGGGCAACACCCTCACCCTGGGCGAGACCAAGTTCGTCATCGAGGAGGGGCTGACGGTTTCCGGCAAGCCGCTGAAGGATCACCAAGAGGTGATGGGGCATGCGCGGGCGATCGAACTGATCTATCAGGGGTTGGACGGGACAGTCACCGAGTCGTGCCTGTTCGATCTGCACAGGGCGGTGCAATCGGAAGCCGTGGCTGACATCTACAAACCCTGCGGCGCCTGGAAGGTGGAGCCGAACGGGACCTATGCAGTCACCGAGGAGGAGCGCCAGACCTTCATTGAATACGCTGCACCCGAAGATGTCCCCACGCTGATGGCCGAGTGGTTGGCCGAGCTCAATCGGCTCGCCGTCGAACCCTTGAGTGAGACGGACGCGGTCAATGCCTATGCCCGGCTGCACCTGGGGTTCGTGCATTTGCATCCGTTCTGGGACGGCAACGGGCGCATGGCCCGCCTGTTGAGTAACATCCCGGTCTTGCGTTCCGGCCACCCGCCGGTGGTGATCGACGTGCGCGACCGCAAGGAGTACATCGACATTCTGGCCCAATACGAACTGGCGAGCGGGCAGCTCACAGCCGCGACCGGCGTTTGGCCTGCCGAGGCCCAAGGGCGTTCCTTCCGGGCTTTTTGCCGGCGGTCCTATCAGACGACGCGGCACCTGGTCGAACAGGCGAGCGATCAGCAAGCGAGGCGCAATCGTAGGCATAAAGGCGGGGATGCGGGTTGAGGCCTACAAGGCGCGCTCCATCATGGAGGGGCCTCAGTCTGGATGCTTAGATCCAGTCCGGCATCTCGCCACCGCCGTCCCCATCATGGCCTGATCGGTTATCATTGCTGCGTACCTGCCGTAATGGCGCATCACGTGGTATATCCGCCATGTCCCTACCACTGTCTGGTCCCATCCGTCTGGGTCTGATGGCCCCCCTGACCGGGATTGCCGGTCTTTATGGCGAGGAAATTTGCCGGGCGGCCAGGATTGCCGTAGATGAGGTCAACAGGGCTGGAGGTGTCTTCGGTCGTCCTCTGGAACTGGTGATCGAGGACGACGGTAGCCTGCCTGAAACGGCGGTGCCCGCGGCCGAGCGTCTGGTGGATGAACATGGCTGTGTGGCCATGATCGGCAATCTCCTGTCCAATTCCCGTATTGCCGTGGCCTGCCGGGTGGCCACGCCCCGACGCGTGCCCTTGCTGAACTTTTCCTTCTACGAGGGGAGTATTTGCGAGCCCTTTTTCTTCAGTTTTTCCGTCCTGCCCAATCAACAGATCGAGCCGATGGTTCCCTTCATGGCCCGGCGCCATGGTTCGAAGATGTTTTTTGCGGGCCATAATTATGAGTGGCCCCGTGGCTCCATCGATGCTGCCAAGCAGGTCCTGCTCGCATTGGGTGGGGATGTGGTGGGGGAGGAGTACCTCCCCTTCGACGTGAGTGAGCAGGAACTGGCGATTTTGCTGGAGCAGGTCAGCCGCTCAGGTGCCGATGTGTTCGTGCCCTATTTTGCCGGCCAGGATCAGGTCAGGCTGTTCCGACGTTGCGCGGCCATCGGTCTGAATCGGCGCATGGCCCTGGTCTCCGGCCATTTCGATGAAATCATGGCAGGCCAGCTTTCCCGGGAGGCACGCCAGGGGCTTTATGCCGTCAACAGTTATTTCATGTCGGTGGATACCCAAGCCAACCGTGACGTCCTCCAACGCCTGTCTGACTTGCCGGATGTGACCGGCATCTGGCCTCGGGGTAATGGTGTGCTGACCCACTTTGGCGAAGGTGTCTACGTTTGCGTGCATGCCTTCGCTCAGGCGGTGCAGCGAGCCGGCGGACTGACGCCCGAGGCATTGTGCGCAGCCCTGGGGCGGGTGCGGGTGTCGGCGCCCCAGGGTGACGTGAGTATGGACCCGGAGCTTCGCCATGCCCAGGTCAACAGCTACCTGGCGCGCTGCAACGCCAATGGCGGCTTCAGCGTCATTGAAAGCTTTGGCGGGATATCACCGTTGATTCCTGAACGCTACCAGCCATCTTCCCGGCTGCTCGGTTCGCAGCCGCAGACACTGCTTGGGCAGTTTATCTCCGCCCCGGCACCTGATGGCCATGCAGATGCCGGATTGGCACAACACATCCTTGCCTGGGCGGATATCGCCATCCTGACGGCGGATGCGCAGGGGATGCTGACCCACGTCAACCGGCGGGCCTGTGAACTGTTCGGCTATGAGGAGGGAGAGTTGGTCGGGCAGTCGGTGCATCTGCTGGTACCGCCGCATATGCGGGAGCGGCATGCGCAGTTTTACCAGCAGTTCCTTGATGGTCCCGAGGAAAAACGTCGCATGTCGGAACGTGCGGAAATCACGGGATACCACAAGGATGGCAGTTTCCTTTCCCTGGAGGCTTCCATCGCCAAGTTCCATGAGCATGGTGTCTGGAATCTGGTAGTGACCGTACTGGATATCTCGGCCCGCAAGCGGGCGGAGAAAGAGCTGCTCTGGCGTGCCACCCATGACGTACTTACCGGCCTTCCCAACCGGTCCCTGATGCATGAGCGTGTGGGAAATGCACTGGAACGCTCTCGCCGCCATGGCCTGAATGTGGCCATGCTGCATCTGGGGCTGGATGGGTTCAAGCTGATCAATGACAGTCATGACCGGCAGACCGGGGATGCCCTGCTGATGGCGGTCAGTCGCCGCTTGCTGGACCAGGTCCGTCCCGGCGATACGGTGGCTCGGCTGGCCGGGGATGAGTTTGCGATCCTGGCGGAACAGGTGGGGCAGCCGGCGGCCATTGCCGGTCTGGCGGAGCGTCTCAATGAGGCGATGCGTCAGCCGTTCGAGCTCAACGGGGTGCCGGTGGTCGTGACCGCCAGCATCGGGGTGGCCACGGGGCAGGGCAGCACCCACAGTGCCGACGACGTGATGCGTTGCGCGGAGACGGCGCTGCATGCCCTCAAGCAACAGGGGCGTGATGGTTGGCAGTTTTTCAATGACTACCAGCATCATCAGGCCCTGCAGCGGCTGAATGTGACCCTGGGATTGCGGATGGCTATCGACAATCAGGAGTTGCAGGCCCGGTTTCAGCCCATCCTGTCGTCGGATCGTGGACGGATCGTCGGTGCCGAGTTGTTGCTGCGCTGGTTTCCTCCGCAAGGGGAGGTCTCTCCGGCGGTCTTCATTCCCATCGCCGAGATGAGCGGTGTCATTCTGCCCATCGGTCTTTGGGTATTTCGGACCGGGTGTCTGGCCGAGGTGGAGTGGCGCCGTCGCTGGGGGACGGCGGCCCCGTATGTCTCCATCAACCTCTCCGCCCGTCAGTTGAGCGATGAGTCGCTGGTGGATGACATGCGCTGCGTGCTTCAGGAAACCGAGGCCGATCCGGTGCGCATCGTCCTGGAAGTGACGGAGACGGCGTTGATGGCGGATATCGACGCCAATCTTCGGGTGCTTCGCCGGTTGGCGGAACTGGGGTTGCGGCTGGCCGTGGATGATTTCGGCACGGGTTATTCCTCTTTGGCCCAGCTCACCCGTCTGCCGGTGAGCATTCTGAAGATTGATCGTGCCTTTGTGGATGGGATCGAGACCCGTCATGAGAGCCGCGCCGTGGTCAGGGCCGTCATCGGCCTGGGACGATCCCTGGGGTTGGCGCTGGTGGCGGAAGGAGTGGAAACCCAGGGGCAGCATCTGGAGTTGCTGAACGGGGGATGCGGGCTGTTTCAGGGATATCTGTTTCATCCTCCCATGAGGCCGGAGGATTTCGTCCGTCTGATGGATGCGCAGTCCGATTTTGAGCATGGGGAGGATCAGGGTACGGAAAGTTTCGTGCTGTATGTCAGCCGTACCGTCGAACCGTTGGGTGACGAGTCCTTGCAGGCAATTTTGCGGACTGCGCGCATAGCCAACGCCCGGTCCGGCGTGACCGGATTTCTGATCTATCAGGATGGCCAGTTCATGCAGATGCTGGAGGGGCCCAGGGCACAGGTGGAGGCGACGATGGCACGAATCCGTCTGGATCCTCGGCATGAAGATGTCCACATCGTGGCGGAGGGAGATATCCGTACACGGGTCTTCTCGGACTGGAGCATGGGGTTTCAGGACATGTCCCGGTCAAGCGGGGAACCGGATTTCAGCCAGTGGCAGCGGCGCACCATCAGCCTGCTGGAACTGGCCGAGGATGCCCATACCTGCTATGCCTATATATCAGCGTTTGCCGGCAAGGCCGATACCGGTGTGGAGGGAGGGTCTCCGACGGATGCGGAAACATCATGACCAAGGGAGTGTTGCACTCGCTTAGCCAGAGGAGGAATGTTTAGAATAGATATAAATTTTAATGTCAAACGGTTGCTATGCGTGCATGATGACGACAGTGGACGGTTTCCTGCCTGGGGTGTTTTGAGTGAGTCACTCCCGCACCAGCGGGGATCCGGTCACGGGCTGAAAGTTCTGGACTCCCGCCTTCGCGGGAGTGACGCCAGGAGGGTTGTTCAGTATTTCCCTTTTTGGGCCAATGAAGCCCGCAAAGAATACCCGATACTTGCCGAGAAGAGCCTATCCCATGTGGAACAACCTGACCATCCGCACGCGCTTGATCAGTGTTACGGTGATCCTTCTGATTCTGATCGGTGTCGCTGTCTTGTTCATCTCCAGTCAGGGTGCCGGCAGCATGGGATACACGTTGGTGGACCATACCCTGAGGATGAAGATCGAGGGGGACATCTGGTCTGCGGGCAACCACGTTACCAGTGAGTGGGGCGCGCTGCGTCTGGTGGACGGAAAGCTGGTGGATGCCCAGGGCCAGCCGATCAACGATCGCCTTGAGGTGGTGGACAGGCTGAGTCAGGAGTTGGGTGTACTGGCGACGGTATTTGCCCGGGACGGCAGGGACTTTACCCGGGTGACTACCAGCGTTCGTCTGCCCGATGGGCGCCGTGCGGTGGGTACGCAACTGGGACAGGCCAGTTCGGCGTTCGCACCGGTTTCGGCAGGTCAACGCTATATCGGTGAGGCGCAGATCCTGGGGGCGGCCCATCTTACGGTCTATGAACCGATCAAGGATGCCTCCAATCAGGTCATCGGCATCCTGTTCCTGGGCATTCCGCGACAGCAAATCGATGCCATCGTCAGTCAGGGCGTGAACCAGATGGTGGCTCGCCTGGTGCTGGGCATCTTGTTGCTGGTGGCGGGGGGCGTGGTGGTCGCTGTCTTCCTGGCCCGGCTCATCGTCGGCCCCATTGTCCGATTATCCGATGCCCTGCACGATATTTCCCGGGGGGAGGGTGATCTGACCCGGCAGCTGGAGGCGAGAGGGCGGGATGAGTTGTCCGACCTTGCCAGGGCCTTCAATGAATTTGTCGGCAAGATCCGCGACCTGGTCCGGCAGGCAGGCGCCGCCTCCAGCCAGTTGGCGGCGGCAGCAGAGCAACTGTCCAGCACCACGGAAGAGACCCGTGGGCAGGTGCGTCGGCAGCATTCTGAAACCGATCAGGTGGCCACTGCCATGAACCAGATGACCGCCACGGTGCATGAGGTGTCCCGCAATGCTTCCGAAGCGGCGCATGCGGCCGCTTCCACGCGTCAGGAGGCTGTCGCGGGGGAAAGGGAGGTCAAGGAGACGATCCGCGCCATCGAGGCCTTGGCCAGGGAGGTGGAGAATGCCTCCCAGGTCATTACCCGATTGTCCGAGGACAGTGATGATATCGGCAAGGTGCTGGAAGTGATTCGGGACATTGCCGAACAGACCAATCTGCTGGCCCTGAATGCAGCCATTGAGGCTGCCCGGGCCGGTGAGCAGGGTAGGGGCTTTGCGGTGGTGGCCGATGAAGTGAGAACCCTGGCCAGTCGTACCCAGACCTCCACCACGGAGATCCAGGCCATGATCGAGCGGCTGCAGTCGGGCGCCTCGGGTGCCGTGAAAGCCATGGAGGATGGCCGGGGCAAGGCGCGTCAGAGCGTGACCCAGGCCGCCCGGGCCGGTGAGTCGCTCAAGGCCATCAGCGGCGCCGTCAATAACATCAATGACATGAATGCCCAGATCGCCAGTGCCGCCGAGGAGCAGTCGGCGGTGACCGAGGAGATCAACCGCAATATCATCAATATCGCCCAGGCCGTGGAACAGACTTCGTCCGGTTCCGATCAGATCGCCCTGGCCAGCGACGAGTTGGCCAGGCTGGCGGCGGAACTGCAGAGCCTGGTGGGGCGTTTCAAGGTTTGATCATTTACGCGGCAATACCGGGATTGCCGTCCACACCCTTGAGTACCGGTTCATTGAGGTCGGTGATGCGCACGGTCTGATGATCCCGCAGATAATCGGCCACCACGTCCCAGATCTTGCGGCCGGTGTCACCCATCGGCTGTTCCTGCACGCTGGCCCAGCCCGCCACCACGTAGGTGCCGTTCGGGTCGACGGGCTTGCCGTCCAGTTCCATGGCCGTGATGCGTTCGCCGATCTCCCGGGTGGGGTCGATGGCGTAGCGCAGCCCGCCCACGCGCACCATGTCCCCGCCCTGTTGGTAGAACGGATCCTTGTTGAACAGGTTGTCGGCCACGTCTTCCAGGATGGTCTTGATCATCTCGCCGCTCATCTCGTTGCGGGTCACCGCCGGGTAGGTGAGGCCGGTCTGGTCCATCACGTGTTCGAAGGTGATGGGCATGCCCGGCAGCACGGTGGTGCCCCAGCGGAAGCCGGGAGAAAACGAGATCTGGGCATCCACCTGTTCCATCAGGGCATCGCAGATGAGCTGGTCGAAGGTGCCGTTGAAGTTGCCCCGGCGGTAGAGCAGATCGTCGCTGACGGCCAGTGTCTCGCCGAGCTTGTCCGCCATGCGGAAGGTGTCGCCGTCGTAGGTGACGGTGCGGTTGCGCAGGTTGTCGATATACCGGCCCATTTCCGGGTCGGGGTCGATCAGGTCGGCGAACACCGGCAGCAGGTGGTAGCGGTAACCCTCGATCCGGCCGTTGGCGAAGTTCAGGTCCAGGATGGCGAGGAATTTGCCGTTGGAGCCGCCGTTGGTGACCAGGCAGGTGCCGCCGTCGGGGGTTCTGACCTCCAGGGGGGCGGGGACCGCGTCATGGGTGTGGCCGCCCATGATGGCGTCGATGCCGTTGACCAGGCCGGCCATCTTGATGTCCACGTCCATGCCGTTGTGGGACAGCACCACCACCACCTCGGCCCCCTCGGCGCGTGCCTGATCGACGCTGTCCTGCATCTCCCGGTGCCGGATGCCGAAGGACCACTCCGGTATCAGGTGTCTGGGGTTGGCGATGGGGGTGTAGGGGAAGGCCTGGCCGATCACTGCCACGTTGACACCGTTGATCTCGCGGATCACATAGGGTTTGAAGACCCGCTCCTCCCAGTCCACGTCCACCACGTTCTGGGCTACGAAGTCGATGCGGCCGGCAAAGTCGTTCCGCAGGATCTCCTGGACTCGCTCGGCACCGAAGGTGTATTCCCAGTGACCGGTCATGATGTCCACCCCAAGCAGCAGTTGGGCGTCCACCATGTCCTGGGCTCGGGTCCAGACTCCGGTGCCTGAGCCGCCGCCCCAGGTATCGCCGCCATCCAGCAGCAGGGTGCCGGGACGCTGGGCGCGGATGTGCTTGACCAGGGTGGCCAGATGGGCGAATCCGCCGACGCGCCCGTACTGTTCCGCCAGACGGGTAAAATCCAGGTGGGTATAGGCATGGGACCAGAGGTTGGGGTGTTCCAGGCCGTAGTGATTCAGCAGATGCCGGCCCACCAGGTGAGGGGGGCGGCCCTGCATTTCGCCGATGCCCAGGTTGACGTGGGGCTCGCGAAAGTACACGGGCAGCAACTGGCCGTGGCAGTCGGTGTAGTGCAGCAGCGAGACATTACCGTAGGGGCGCAGCTCATAGGGGTTGCCGGTGGTATCCGCTTGCGGCAGGGCGGCGCCGTTGCCGCGGCCGCACGCGGTCAGGGCGAAGCCGGCCATGCCCGCGGCACTCAGTATCTGGAGAAATTCTCTGCGGGTCAGGTTCATGCCTTCTCCTCACACGATGATTGAACGTGGGCCGGCGGGTCCCGGCCAAAAGAAAGCCCGGCTTAACCGGGCATGCTGAATCTGGCAGGTGTTGTTTAAGGACGCACTGAACAAGTTCCCTTCCGTCACTCCCGCTCTCCACGTCACTCCCGCGAAAGCGGGAGTCCAGGGCTTGCCACCCTGCGACTGGATTCCCGCTTGCGCGGGAATGACCTATTCAGAACATCTTTAGGTGTTCCTGCTTGGACCTGTGCCGGTCACCCGGGTCTGGTCTCTACTGCTCCTCTTTGGTGGTGGTCCCGATCAGACCGGGACCCTTGGCGCGACAAACCTCCTGCGTACTGCGTTTTTTTTATGGCTGATCTTCTGTGTATCAGCTGATGCGGACTTCGGTGGTATCCGATTCGCCGTTGTTGTCTACCCAGGACAGCGTCAGGGTATCGCCGGCGGCGGCTCCTTCGAACTGGAAGGACAGATAGGGATTGCGGGAAATGGCCGGACCCCAGTTGGCGGTCAGTACGTGCTTGCCGTTGCACTCGGCCTTGACCTCGGTAATGAAATGGGCCGGAATCGTGTTGCCCCCCTGGTCGCGGCGCTGGCCGGTTTCCATGGGGTGACTGATGAGGGCGCGTACATTGGTGACGCCGCCTTCGATCTGAGCTCGGACTCGGATGCTGGACATGGTGCTTTCTCCTGCGAATTCGCCTTGATGCCGCGGTTGTCGGGCGCTCTTAGCCGCCGCAACCGCCGATGGTGACCTTGACCTCTTTGGTGCCGCTGTAGAGCTGGCCGTTGGCCTTGAGTACTGCGACGATATCGGAGGTTTCGCCCATCTTGATCCGGGTGGCGACGAAGGCCCTGGTGCCTTCACCCAGCTTGTAGCTGGAGGTCAGGGGGGCATTGTTGGCGACCGCCAGGATGGCAATGTCGGTGACACCGGTCAGGCTGGATTCTACGGTGATCGGGACCACCGCACCGTTTTCGGCGATATCCGGTGCACGGATGGTGATGTCACCACTGCTGTGACTGTCCGAGCCTAGGGCGGATTTCAGGGCATCGCTCAGGGAGTTGGCCTGAAAGGCGGCCTTGGGCCAGTCGGCGAGTACGGTACTTGGGGTCAGCAGGCCGGCGCCCACGGCGACACCCACGGTGCCCGCCGCGAGGGTGCCCTTGAGAAACACTCGACGCTTGCTGTTCATGCGGTCTCCTCCACTCACACTCACGACTCTTTACATGGTTGGAGATGCCCTGTTTCGACGCGGGGTCTTGCCGCGGGCTCTCTGGGGATACAGCCTACCTAACTAAATCTTTTTTACAAGTACTTTTTGGTTATATGGGGCTTGATGTGCCTCAATGCTCAAGCCCCGGCTCAGCGATCGTCCACAAACCGTAACGCGATGGTGCGTTTGCTCCTGACCCGCTCTTCCGCGTGGGGGGTCAGATCCCGCGCAGTCAGGGCCATGTCCAGTTGCCTGACGGTCTCACGATATTGACCATGATGGAAATAATATTCCGCCATACTTTCATGACTGACCGCATCCCGGCCCAGGCGTGAGGCGGCATCGGCCTTGAGGCGCAGCAGCTCGGGGGCCTTGGCCTCGGCCGATAGCAGGCCATCGGCCACCTGTACGGCCCGGCTGTACTCTCCGGCCCCGATCAGGGCCTGCACATAGGTCTGGGTGATCGGCAGGTGCCTGGGGTAGATGTCGTCCAGTCTTTTCAGGATCTCCAGGGCAGCACGGTGGTTCGCGGGTCTGGCCGCCATGTGTGCCTCTGCCCGGGCCAGTTCCAGAAAGAGATCCGCGCCTTCCTGTCCTGATACATCCTGGAGTGCCTTGATGGCCTGTTCGGTCTGGCCGCGCTGGATGAGCGCGATGGCATGGCCGTAGACCCTGGCTGCATCACTGCTGTTACCGTTCCGATCGCGGGTGTAGAGATCAATGATCCGACCCGGGTCCTGCAGGGCCTGGACCCGGGCACGGATCATGCGAAAGGCCTGGGCATCGGTGCGAAAGTCGCCTTCATATTGGTCGGCCCTGAGCCGACTGTCGGTGATGCGATTGCTGGTGACGGGGTGGGTGCGCAGATACTCCGGTACCGCCTCTCCGGCACCGCCGCTGAGTTGCAGCATGCGTTCGAAGAAGCCGGGCATGGCCTGGGGGTCGTAGTCTGCCGCCGCCAGAATGCCGATGCCGATCCGGTCCGCTTCTTGTTCGTTGGCTCGGGTGAAGTTGATCCGGGCCTGAACGCCGCCGGCCATGCCGCCGATGATGGCCGCCTGGCCCACTTCCGGGGCATAGGCACTGGCGATGATGCCGGCCAGAATCGCTAACCCCGTGGCCAGGTCGATACGGGTGCTGCCCGCATAGGCCCGGGCGATATGGCGCTGGGTGACATGGGCGATTTCATGGGCGATGACCGCGGCCAGTTCCCCTTCGTTGCGGGCGGCGTCGATCAGCCCGGTGTTGACGCCGATGATGCCCCCCGGCATCGCGAAGGCGTTGATGCGCGGATCTTCCACCACCAGGAAGGTGAAATTGGGGTGGGCATCGGGGGCACTGGAGACCAGACGTTGCCCGAGGGCTTCCACATAGCCCAGCAGGACCGGGTCTTTGCTCAGAGGCAGGGTGCGGCGCACTTCCCTGAGCAGGGTGCGTCCCAGTTGCTGTTCCTGGGAGGGTGAGAGCAGGGCGGATGAGGGATCCCCGATCTCCGGCAGATTGATGCCCGCCCGGACCGGGGCGATGATGATGAGCAGGAGCAGGCAGAGCCCCGCGGCCATGAGCCCACGCCAGCCGTCGGCTCCCGATTTGCGGTTGGGGGCCGATCGGTCCGGCATGGGGGGCGAGCCTGCTACTTGCCCAGGCCGGGGGCCGAGGCGTAGGCGTTCATGGTGGTGCGGTTTTCCCATAGTTTCGGCATAAGCATGGCCTCCGGCAGCATGAAACGCTTGGACTGGTCCACCGGGATGGTCCGTGCAATCCGAACCACATCCCCATAGCGGATCTTGAACAACTGCCCTGAGTGGGGGCCGTCAGTCCGGCGCGCGATCATGCTGTCATCAAAGAGCCGATGCACGTAGAGGTTGGCGGGGCGCAGGCGCCGATGTTCGTCACGCAAGGTGACAGCATACTGGGTATCGGCGGCAAAATGCTTCTTGTCCACGATGAGGGCTCCTCCGCTTTGGGCGGCCGGGCTGGTGTTGGGGAACACTATCATGCGTGTTTCCGGTGAGACAGCGGCCTGATTTCTTCGTTCAGTGGTTGTGGGAATTGTTCTCATATTCTTCTTTTCGCATAAGCTGGAAGTTTAGAAGAATATAGCTATATTGTTATTGATGATAAGCAAATAATTTTATGTCCGCCCCGGGGTGTCCTATCAAGGGACGGCTTGAACTGGCCATTCCCGTGTAAGCGGGAATCCAGCGGCGGACTAGAAGCCCTGGACTCCCGCTTTCGCGGGAGTGACGAGGTAGGAGGGGCGGGAGCGGCGTGGATTTTCGCGGGAGTGACGGCAGAGGAGGAACTTCCCCAAGTCGTTCTGGTAGGCGGATAAAAAATACTGAAGTTTTCCCTGTCCGATAACGGGAAATTTCGTGAGATGATCGGGGCGGGCGCCGGCAGGACCCCATCGGGGGCGTCGGCGAAGAGACCCCAGACCACTTGATAGACGAGGAGAAAATCGAGATGTCCGATTTTGACCAGGAACTGGATGCCTCCGGGCTGAACTGCCCCCTGCCCATCCTGCGTGCCAAGAAATCCCTGGCATCCATGGACAGCGGCCAGGTATTGCGGATCATCGCCACCGATCCGGGTTCCGTGAAGGATTTCGAGGCCTTTGCCAAGCAGACCGGCAATGAATTGCTTGAACACCGGGATGAGGGCGGCAAGTTCCTGTTCCTGATACGTAAGTCCTGATCCGCGGCGCCGTCCTGCCGCGCCCCGGCTGCGGCAGGACGTACACCTCGGGCTTTATCAAGGCATAACGGAGGGGATGCCTCGTGTCTGAGAAGAAGTTGGCCATCATCGCCACCAAGGGGACCCTGGACTGGGCCTACCCGCCTTTCATCCTGGCTTCCACCGCAGCCGCCCTGGGTTACCAGGTGCAGGTGTTCTTCACCTTTTATGGCCTACAACTGCTCAAAAAGAGCCCCGATCTGAAAGTGACCTCATTGGGTAATCCCGGCATGCCCATGCCGTTGCCGATGCCGGTCCTGCTGCAGGCCCTGCCCGGTATGCAGGCCATGATGACCTACATGATGAAGCAGAAGATGAAGTCCAAGGGCGTGGCCGGCGTGGAAGAACTGCGCGCGATGTGTCAGGAGGCGGACGTCAAGATGATCGCCTGCCAGATGACGGTGGATCTGTTCGACATGTCTCGGGATGACTTCATTGATGGCGTGGAATACGGCGGTGCCGCCACCTTCTTCGAGTTTGCGGGCGAGTCCGACATCTGTCTGTTCGTCTAGCCGCGATCCTTTGTACTCCCTGTGGGCGCGGTCCTCGGCCGCAGGCGGGGGCGGGACACTGAACCGAATCCATTGACGTCGGTGGGTCGGGTTCCCGCACCGGAGGCCCGTGATCGGCGCGTCAACGAGAAAATGAACTACACTCGCTGAACGCTAATGGTTGACAATTTTGCTTGGGTGTAAGGATATCTCTCCGGGCAATGAAAGACGAGGTATGCCATGGCTACTTACGCCGAAATGCAACAGGTATTCGACGACATCCGCAGCGATTTTCGCTACGACCATGAGCTCAACGGGTGTCTGAACTGCGGGATCTGCACCGCCACCTGCCCGTCGGCACAGTTCTACGACTACAGCCCCCGGGAGATCGTGCAGCTTCTGTGGACCGAGAACGTGGAGCAGGTGTACGACGCCATGCAGGAGAAGATCTGGGCCTGTGCTCAGTGCATGACCTGCGCCGCCCGCTGTCCCTTCAAGAATTCTCCCGGTGGCCTGGTGGCCATCATGCGGGAGGTGGCCATCAAGCACGAGATGCAGTCCGCCAAGGACGTACTGAGGCCCTTCGGTCGGGTGATGCTCAAGCTCATCACCACCGGCAACCAGCTCTCCCCGGACATGATCCAGCCGGATCACTTTCCCGACTGGGGTCCGAACATCCAGAAGGTGGACGGCGACCTGCGCATCCTGCGCAAGGCCATCCCCATGAAGACCCTGCAGACCACGGACACCGCCTGGGAAATCTCCCTGAAGACCTCGGTGGAGATGTACACCATTTGGGAGATGACCGGGGTACTCAAGTCCCTGGAACTGATGGATGAGAACCTGTTTGACGTGATTGAGGACTTTATCGAAGAGAAGAGGGAGGAATACGAGGAATGGCTCGAAGAACAAGAAGAAGACTGAGCCGGACCGGTGGGAAGTTCTGAAAAAGCCCTCGCCGTGATTCCGTCAAGGTTTCTTGCCGTGATTCCCGTGAAGGCCCTTTACCGTCACTCCCGCGAAGGCGGGAGTCCAGGGTTTTCAGTTTGTCACTGGATTCCCGCTTTCGCGGGAATGACGGGCGAGGGGTTGCGGGAATGACGTGCGGGAGGGTGCGGGGATGACGCGCGGGAGGGTGCGGGGATGACGCGCGGGAGGGTGCGGGGATGACGGGCGGAGGATTTGCGAGGGTGACCTATGCGGAGTTTATGCGAATGACTTATTCGGAATATCCCTTGCCTAAGTACCAAAGTCGAGCGTAGTAGAGGAGTGGCACACATGACTTCCAAGAAGAAAGATCATACCCCCGGCGGGCATAATGCCTCCGCCGAGGGGACCGGCCCCGGGGCCATGAAGCCCGGGTTTCACAATACCGACGGCCAGGGCGTGGCCGGCCACGGCGCCTTCTTCCAGCAGACCCAGCTGTCCCGCGATGAGGCCGTCCAGGCCACCGACTGGGTCCGCAAGCACGTGGCCCGTCGCACCGTCGACCTGGGTGATCGCATGGACGATGTGCGCGAGCACATGTATGAGTTGGAAAAGGAAGGCCACATCATCATCCACCGGGTGGAGGACCAGCATGACCCCAAGATGGTCAAGACCCTGTTCGGCTGGGACAAGAAGATTCCTACCCGCCAGCTCTGGCACCACAAGTCCTGCGGCCAGTGCGGCAACATCCCCGGCTACCCCACCTCCCTGCTGTGGTTCATGAACGAGTTCGGCTTCGTGCCCGGCAAGGACTACCTGGACGAGACCGACCAGACCTCCTGCACCGCCTGGAACTACCACGGTTCCGGCATCGGCAACGTGGAGTCCCTGGCGGCGGTGTTCCTACGCAATTTCCACCAAGCCTATGTCTCCGGCAAGCCCCATGGTCACGGGCCGGGTCATTTCTATCCCCTGGTCCACTGCGGGACTTCCTTCGGCAATTACAAGGAGATCCGCAAGTACCTGGTCGAATCCCCCCAGTTGCGGGAGAAGGTCACGAAGATCCTGGACAAGCTGGGGCGGCTGGTGGACGGCAAGCTGGTGATCCCCGAGGAGATCATCCACTACTCGGAATGGGTACACGTGATGCGTCATCGCATCGCCTCGGAGCTGCAGAAGATTGATGTCTCACATATCCGCACCACCGCCCATGTGGCCTGCCATTATTACAAGATGATCCACGAGGATGCCGTCTACGACGCCGACGTCCTGGGCGGCAATCGTACCGCCATCATCACTTCCATGGCCCAGGCCCTGGGCGCCCAGGTAATCGACTATTCCACCTGGTACGACTGTTGCGGCTTTGGCTTTCGGCACATCATCTCCGAGCGGGAGTTCACCCGTTCCTTCACCATGAACCGCAAGATCCGCGTGGCCCGGGAAGAGGCCAATGCCGATGTCATGCTGGCCAACGACACCGGTTGTGTCACCACCATGGACAAGAACCAGTGGATCGGCAAGGCCCATGATCAGGACTTCCAGATCCCCATCATGGCCGAGGTGCAGTTCGCCGCCCTGGCCTGCGGGGCGGACCCCCTCAAGATCGTGCAGCTGCAGTGGCATGCCTCACCCTGTGAGGACCTGGTGGAGAAGATGGGCATTTCCTGGTCCGAGGCCAAGAAGAATTTCCAGGCCTATTTGAAGGAAGTCGAGCAGGGCAATATCGAATATCTCTACAAACCCGAACTCGCTTATGGGGGTAACGCGTGATGCAGGATACCGTTCTGATCGTCGGTGCGGGACCGGCCGGCCTGTCCGCGGCGGCCCAGGTGGCCGGTGTCGGTTACAAGGCCGTGCTGGTGGAAAAGGAAGACGTGCTGGGCGGCGCCCCTATCATCTCCGGCTATGCCCGGCTGGTCCCCTCCGGTGAATGGGCCAAGGACGCCATCGGGCGCATGGTCAAGCGGGTGGAAGATGATGCCAACGTCGCCATCCACAAGGGCACCAAGGTGACGGAGTTGAACGGGGAGCCGGGCAAGTTCACTGCCAAGCTGAGCAACGGCAAGAGCGTCAAGGCCGGTGCCGTGGTGCTGGCCACCGGTTTCACCCACTTTGATTCCGTGAACAAGCCCGAGTGGGGCTTCGGCACCTTCCCGGACGTGGTCACCACCACCCAAGTGGAGCAGATGGTAACCGCCGGCAAGATCGCCTGTCCCTCCGATGGCCGTACCCCGGAGCGGGTGGCCATCCTGCTGTGCGTGGGCTCCCGCGACCGGCAGATCGGGCGCGAGTGGTGTTCCAAGATCTGTTGTACCGTCTCGACCAATCTGGCCATGGAGATCAAGGAGCTCTCGCCCAAGACCCAGGTGTTCGTTTATTACATGGACATCCGCACCTTCGGCCTTTACGAGGACCGCTTCTACTGGAAATCCCAGGAGGAATTCCGCACCAAGTTCATCAAGGCCCGTATTGCCGAAGTCACCGCCGCGCCCGATGGCCGGCTGCTGTTGAAGGGAGAGGACACCCTGGTGAAGCGCCCCATCGTCATTCCCTTCGACATGGTGGTGCATGCGGTGGGCATGGACCCCAACATGGACAATCCGGAGATCGCGGAGGTGTTCGGCGTGAGTCTGGAGAATCACGGCTTTATCGAACGCGGCGAGCATTACACCAATACCTGCGGCACCACCCGTCCCGGCATCTATTCCTGCGGGGCCGCCTACGGACCGGAGACCATCGATGACTCCATCTCCCAGGGCATGGCCGCCGGTGCCCGCGCCATTGCGGACCTGCATGGTCTGACGCGCAAGGCGGGCTGAGGTGCTGATGAATCAGTCCATCACCCCGGCGCCCCTGTCCATCCGCCTGGATGAGAAGGTGGCGGCCGTCAAGCTGGCGGCCCTGCTGGAGGACATGAGCGAGCGGGGCGGGGTGGAGAACTACCTGACCGCCCTGGGCAGCAAGCATGCCCTGTTCGCCCAGGCCCTGCCCCGGGTCCGTCCCGCGGCCCTGGTTCCGGAGCTGCCCCTGCTGTTGTTGGAATGTGTCTTTCCGGCCCGGCGGCGACTGGGGCCAGTGTTGCGGCAGATGCCTCGGGAGGCCCTGGCCGGGGCCGTGCTGGAGCTGGTTTACGGCCGAGGCGGTCTGCTCAGGCGCCTGGAGGGCTTCTGTGACCGTCTGCCGGTGCCGGAGCGCAAGCTGCGGCGGGCGGCCTGGGACCTGGGGGCGGAACTGCTGCATTTCCGGGAACCGGAAACGATCCCCCTCATGACCCGCTGGGTCTGGGACACCCAGACCATGAGCGGTGCGGTGCGGGAGTTCGTGCCGGGCAGCGACAGTCTGCAGACCCTGCCCCTGGCGATGACACCGGAGGCCCTGGAGGGGGTGCGTCAGTGGTTTGCCGCACACCTCTCCGCCAGCGGTTTCTACCGGGATCTACCCTTCATCACGGACCTGATCCTGGCTCGGGCCTACGCGGACTACGTGCGTTCCGTTTCCGGGGGGCTGGGCATCCTGCAGGGGGACTTCGGCGCCAGACAGGACCCGATGGAACTGGTGGTCAAACTGCTGGGTATCGACGAGCGGCGCGGCGCGATGGCCGCCGCGGGTCAAGAGACTTGGCATCAGGCGGGTCCGGCCTGACCCATGATGCATGAAGTGTTGCGGAGAAAAGCATGGCGATTCACGAAAAATCCCTGATCGAACCGGAGCGGCTGCTCCGCCACGATACCCTGGTGGTGGACGGTGTGGATGTTTCCGGTCACTGGAATACTATGATCACGCCCCGGACCATCACCGATTACGATGATGACTTCGAGGCCGTCATCCAGCGCTACCCGGGTGCCGAGAACGTACACCGCTGCTGGCAGTGCGGTTCCTGCACCAATTCCTGCACCATGTACGCCCAGAACGTGCAGTTTAATCCCCGCTACTGGATCTATGCGGTGCGTACCGGACTCAAGGAGGAGATCATCAAGGACAAGGACATCATCTGGCAGTGCGTATCCTGCAACAAGTGTACGAGCATCTGCCCCAAGGACGTACGCCCGGAAGGGGTGATGAAGGCCCTGTCACACTGGCTGGAGGACGAGGGCCACACGCCCAAGTCACCGTCCCGGGTCTTCGACGAGGAGTTCACCGAGCAGATCTATGCCCGTGGCCGCATCGAGGACAGTCTGGTGTTGCTGAATTTCTTCAGGAAAACCGGCCAACCCCTGGTGCCCCAGTGGCTGCGTGTGTTCGGTGTGCGTCTGATGCGGCATCTGCCGGTAGGTCTGGGGATGCGCTTTGCGCGCAATTTCTTCTTTGCCCCCAGAACTCGGTCCTGGGGACGCACCGGCGAGGTGCTCAAGCAGTATGTGCGTGAACAGAAGGAGGCCACCCATGGCTAAGGCTAAGGTTGCGTACTATCCCGGCTGCGCCCTGGAAGGCTCCGCCGGCCCCTATGACAAGTCCACCCGGGTGCTGGTGAAGGCGCTGGACATGGAGATGGTCAACCTCAAGGACTACAACTGCTGCGGTGCCATGGAGGTGAAGAACATCCATCCCATGCTGCAGACCTATCTGTCCGCCCGCAATCTGGCCATCGCCACCGAGCAGATGGGGCTGAACACGGTGATGGCCCCCTGCAACGGCTGTTACCACAACCTGAAGAAGGCCGAGTACGAGACTGCTACCTCCGAAAAAACCATGGAGACGGTGCAGGACCTGGCCCGCAAGGCGGGCGACCCGGTGTACAAGGGAGATGTTCGCACGGTGCATCTGTTGGAGTGGCTGATGGAAGAGAAAGGGCCTGAAGGCATCAAGGACCGGATGAAGAAGAGCCTGAACGGCATTCGCATCGCCAACTACTACGGCTGCATGTACACCCGTCCCCGGCAGATCTTTCCGGAGAAGGATCAGGGGCCGGGTTCCGAGTCCACCTACAAGCCGCATTTCATGGATGACCTGCTGGAGGCCGTTGGTGGGGCGAACATGGATTTTCCGCTGAAGACGGCCTGTTGCGGCGGTGCGCATACCTTGTCGGATTCCGACACCTCCACCCAGTTGGTGCTGAATCTCTTGCAGGCGGCGGAGGATTCGGGGGCCGAGGTGATCGCCACTGAATGTCCCACCTGTCACTCGGGCCTGGAGATGCACCAGGTGCGCGCGGAGACCGAGTTTGGTATCAAGACCCATGTGAAGATCGTCTACTTCACCCAGCTGCTGGGCCTGTCCATGGGGCTGTCCCCGCGCAAGCTGGGGATTCACGAGAATGTCAGTGATTCCATCGGTTTTCTGAAGGACAAGGGAGTCATTTAGGGTTTATGGATTGCAATGGCTGCGAGTTCCATCCGGATCTTTACTACGACGATGAGTACCAGGTCTGGCTGCGCCGGGAACCGGGAGATATCCTGACCGTCGGCATGACCGACCTGTCCCAGGCCATCGCCGGCAAAATCCTGCACGTGCGGGTGCGTCGGCCGGGCAGCCGGCGTCCCCCCGGCAAGCCGGTGGCCACCATCGAGAGCGGCAAGTGGGCGGGGCCTGTCCCCAACTTTGTGGACTGCACCATTTTGGAGATCAACGAGGCGGTGATGGCGACCCCGGCCCTGCTGAACCAGGACCCCTTCGGGGCCTGGATTGCCCGGGTGGCGGTGCATGAGCCCCTGGATGCCGCCCTGCGGCGTTTCGTGACCGGGGAGGCGGCGAGGGCGGGTTATTGTGCCCGCGCCGAACGGGACGACATCCACTGCGGGCGTGAGTAAGGAACATGGTGCAGACACCATCGGCAACACCGGATGATGTGGAGGCAGACCAGACCGTGGTCTTCATCATGACCAGCGGTCCTTCCTCCCCGGCGCGCTGTGCCACCCCTTTCTATCTGGGGTCGGTGCTGGCTGCCATGGATGCCCGGGTACACATCTTTTTCACCATGGAGGGGGTGAGACTGATGCAGACGGGGGTGGCGGAGTCGCTGTGTGCCATGCCGGGTGGGCGTCGCATCATCGAATTCATCCGGGACGCCAAGCGGGCCGGGGTAGTGCTGCACGTCTGTGAGCCGGCGATGCCCGGCTATGACATGGACCCGGATGCGGACCTGATCCCGGAGGTGGATCACGTGGCCCGTGCCAGTGATCTGGCGGATCTGGTGCTGGACTGTGACAAGCTGATCACCTTCTGAACGGGCAGGGTGGCAGGTCTTGACCTGCATCACCTCGGGGCCATCGCCGTCGCCGGGAGACTCGATATACTGCAATGGGTAATATTCAAATACTCGAAAAGGAGATAATCATGGGCGCAGTCAAGGGCTGTGATCTGCCGGAAGAGCTTCAGTACAGCATCGACAACAACGTCTGGGTGCGCCGGGGCGACGACGGCAACGTGACCGTGGGCATGACCGCCTACGCTTGTGCCCTGGCGGGGCAGGTGGTGTCCTATACCCCGAAGAAGGCCGGCAAGGATGTGAAGAAGGACAAGTCCTGCGCCACCGTGGAATCCGGCAAGTGGGTGGGTCCCGCCAAGACCCCGATCAGCGGCGAGGTGGTGGCCGTCAATGATGCCGTCTCCGCCAGTCCGGGTCTGATCAACCAGGATCCCTACGGCGAAGGCTGGCTGGTGAAGATCAAGCCCGCCGACTGGGATGGCGATGCCGTCGACCTCAAGACCGGCGCCGATGCGCTGGCGGCCTTCCAGGCCAAGATGGACGCGGACGGCTTCAAGGGCTGTGCCTGATCGGCGGCGGCTGACCCAGTGCCCCTCTCCCTCGGGGAGAGGGGTTGGGGTGAGGGGAGTGCGGGATGTTCGCCGCAAAACCTGCCAACAGAACCACCGTCAAGCAAGGATTCCCATGACCGACTGGTACCCGCTGGCCGCCCGTATCGAGGCCCTGGAAGAGCTGTCCCTGAATCCTGATCTGGTGCGCCGTCTCCAGGCCCGGCATCCGGCCGACGGGTTGGCTTCGGATGCCCGCATCGACTTCTACACCCCCAGCTTCAAGTCCTACCAGACCACCGAGATCAGCCGCTGTGCCGGCCATGCCTGGCCCGCGGTGTCCATCACCGGGGGCGATTGCAAGCTGCAGTGCGACCACTGCAAGGCCAAGCTGCTGGAGCCCATGATCCCTGCCCGATCCCCGGAGGCCCTGTGGGCGCTGGTGAACCGATTGCTGGAGGAGGGGGGGCAGGGGATGCTGCTGACCGGCGGTTCCAACCACCGCAATGAGGTGGAGTACGGCCCCTATTACGACATCATCCGCCGCATCAAGGATGAATTTCCCCAATTTCGCATCGCCCTGCACACGGCCCTGGTGGACGAGGATGGCGCCCGCTGCATGGCCGATTCGGGCATCGATGCCGCCATGATGGATGTGATCGGTGCCCAGGAAACCATCACCCAGGTCTATCACCTGCGCCGCCGCGTGGAAGATTTCGAGGCCACCCTGGAACACCTGGTGAAGACCCCCATGAAGGTGGTGCCTCATATCGTCATGGGGCTGCACTACGGACGCTTTCTGGGAGAATGGGATGCCCTGGCGATGCTCCGGCGTCACACTCCCGATGCGGTGGTGCTGGTGGTGGTGATGCCTTTTCATGCCAATCCGAAACGGCCTTTCGAAACGCCGAGCCCGGATGCGGTGGGCAGGTTCTTTCTGGATGCCCGCCAGGCCCTGCCCGGGACACCGCTGTTGCTGGGGTGCGCCCGCCCCCCGGGGGAGGTGAAGGCGATGATCGATACCTATGCGGTGATGGCGGGTATCAACGGACTGGCCCACCCGGCCGAAGGCACCGTGGAACTGGCGGCACGGCTGGGGTATCGGGTTCGGGTCATTCCTTCCTGCTGCTCCATGGCCGTGGGCGAGGAGGTGCTGGGCGATGACCAGGCCGGTCTGGAACTGGATCTGGAAGCCATCCTGGCGGACGAGCACCGGCGCCGGACACCTCGGGGGCTGGCCGGCATCCCCGTCGTCGCCCAGGCACCGGCCGCCATGGCGCGTTCATGATCCCGGTTAAGCCCCTCACCCCTTGTGGGAGAGGGGTTGGGGTGCCGGGTGAATATCAAGCATGAATGGGAGTGGACCGATGTCGGAAAAGATCAATCTCAGAGTCCTGGACACCGGTCTGCGCCGGGCCGCCGAGAATATGGCCCTGAACCGGACTCTGTTGGAGTGTCATCAGGCGGGGCATAGCCCCCATACCTTGCGTTTTTTGCGCTTTGAGCCCTGTGCCCTGGTGGGCTTCCACCAGAACGTGGCGCAGGAACTGCGGATCGATCGCTGTCTTGCCGAGGGGATCGACATCCAGCGCCGCATCACCGGCGGTGGTGCCATCTATTTCGATCCCGGTCAGATCGGCTGGGAGCTGTACGTGGATCGGCGCTTTCTGGGCACCGCCGACATGGGGAAGATCGCCCGTCGCATCTGCGAGGCGGCGGCGGACGGCATCCGCCGTCTGGGCGTGGACGCCCGCTACCGCCCCCGCAACGACATCGAGGTGGCGGGACGCAAGATCTCCGGCACCGGCGGGGCCTTTGACGGCAACTCCATCATGTACCAGGGCACCCTGCTCATCGACTTCGATGTGGAACGCATGCTGAGGGTTTTGCGCATCCCGGCAGAAAAACTCTCCGACAAGGCCATTGCCTCGGCCCGGGAGCGGGTAACGAACCTGCGGGAACTGCTGGGCGAGCCGCCGCCCCTGGCGCGGGTCCAGTCCGCTTTGGCCGAGGCCTTTGCCGAGGCCTTCCAGGTGGATCTGGTACCGGCGGATAACCTGAATTCGCGGGAGCAGAACCACTTTGCCCAGGCCCTGGCGGAGATCGACAGCGAAGAATGGGTTTACCAGCGCAATCGCCCGGAAGGGGGCATGCCCCTGCTGGAGGCGGTGCATCGCTGCCAAGGTGGTCTCATGCGTGCCGGGGTGATGCTGGATGAGGCCCGGGGCATCATCCGTCAGGTCTGGATCACCGGGGACTTTTTCATGAACCCCCGGCGCATGCTGGTGGATCTGGAGGCGTCTCTCAAGGAGACGCCGGTGGCGGAGTTGGAGGCGAATATCCACCGCTTCTTCGATGCCTATCGGGTGGAGATGCTGATGCTCTCCCGGGAGGATTTCCTGCAGGTCCTGCGCAAGTCCCTGGACTCCCGTGACCCGGCGTCTGCAAGGGCAGAGCCCCGTGTTTCCGGTTGACGTGCTGGTGGTGGGGTTGGGGCCGGGGGGGGGCAGCGCCGCCCGGATCGCGGCCGAGGGCGGCGCCCGGGTGCTGGCGGTGGAGCGTCGGGCCGCGGTGGGAGAGCCGGTGCAGTGCGCCGAGTTCATTCCGCTGCCCATGGGGTGTCATGCCCGGGATGCGGCCGTGTACTGTCAGCCCATCACCGGGATGAGCACCTATCTACCCTCGGGCGTTCGCCACGACAGTGACTTTCCCGGGATCATGATTCATCGGGGTGCCTTTGACCGGGCCATTGCCCGGCAGGCCGAGCGGGCCGGCGCAAGGCTCTGGACCGGCACGACCCTGGTGGGACTGGACCCGGTGGCCCGGGTGGCCCGGGTTCGGCAAAGAGGCGGGATGACATCCGTCACCTACCGATTGCTGGTGGCGGCGGATGGCCCCCATTCTTCGGTGGCGGCCCATCTGGGGCTGCCAGCCCTGGAGTTGGTGCAGACCCGACAGTACACCGTGCCACTGCTCAAGGTTCATGCAGAGACGGACATCTGGTTGTCCGGGGACTATCCCGGCGGCTACGCATGGCTCTTTCCCAAGAAGGGCGAAGCCAATCTGGGTCTGGGGATCGATAAGCGCCTGACCCCGGATCTGAAGGCACCCCTGGATGCCCTGCATCGCACCTTGGTGCGGGAAGGGCGGGTCGGGGCAAAGATTTTGCGCCGTACCGGCGGGGCCATTCCCGTGGGCGGCCTGCGAGGTGTCCTGGTCCATGGTGAGGTGCTGTTCGTGGGCGATGCGGCGGGCCTGACCCATCCCATTACCGGCGGCGGCATCGCCCCGGCAGTGATCTCCGGCGAACGGGCCGGGGGGGCCGCTGTGGCATATTTGCAGGGCGAGGATGGGGCCCTGGTCGACTATGACGAGGAGATCCGCGACCTGTATCAGCCCGGCCTGGACCGCGCCGTGGCCCGGCGTCGCGAGCTGATCGCCGCCTGGCGGGTGTCGGCGCTGGATCAGGATGCCCCCCACCGTCGCGGCTGGATCGCCTTCCCCGAATACCTGCAGGACCCTCCTGCCCGCGAGCCGGGATCACACACACCAGCACCGACCACCGAGGAGCGGATACCCATATGAGCACCCCCGCCGATGCCCGGGACATCCCGGTCAATTTCTATCGTCCGGATCCGTACATCAAGACGCCCCGGATGCGTTCCCCGGAATATGTGCAGATGTCCACTGCCGCCGCCATCACCCTGGGACTGGTCAAGGGCTGGATGCACCGTACCCGCTGCACCCATTGCCTCAATCTGCTGGTCACCTATCCGGAAGGCTGTCGGGCCAACTGTAGTTACTGCGGCCTGGCCCGTCACCGGGAGGAATCCCGCGACTATGCCGACCGTAACTTCATCCGGGTGGACTGGCCCACGGCTCGCTATGATGACGTGATCGAGCGCATTCGCAACGGGGCCGACCAGGGACGGTTCGAGCGCATGTGCATCTCCATGATCACCCATCCGGATTCGGACGAGGACACCGCCATCCTGCTGGATAAGTGGGTGCAGGCGGTGCCCCATATCCCGGCCTCCATCCTGTCCAACCCCACCACCATGGGCTACGACGACCTGGTGCGACTGCGGGACATCGGCGCCCAGATCTTCACCGTCGCCCTGGACGCCGTCACGCCCGAAGTCTTCGAGCGCACCCGGGGGGCGTCGGTGGACAGCCCCCATCGTTGGGGGACCTACTGGCAGGCCCTGGAATGGGCCGCCGAGATCTACGGCCCGGAGCGTTTCGGTGCCCATCTCATCTGCGGCATGGGGGAGACGGAGCGGGAGATGCTGGAGGTCTGCCAGCGCATCTGCGACATGGGTGGGCACAATCATCTGTTTGCCTTCTTCCCGGAACAGGGTTCCCTGATGGAGGACTGGTCGCCGGCGCCCCGGGACCAGTGGCGGCGGGTGCAGCTGGCCCGTTTCCTGATCGACTATCGCGGGGTGCGGGTGCAGGACATGGGTTTCAACGGGCAGGGGCGGGTGGTGGATTTCGGTCTGGATCGCCAGGAACTGGAGGCCCTGATCGCTTCCGGTCGTCCGTTTCAGACCTCCGGTTGCCCCGGGCATTCCGATGACGAGATCTCGGCCTGCAACCGTCCGTATGGGGATTCGAGTCCCACGGACATCATGTCCTTCCCGTTTGCCTTGTCGGACCAGGATGTGGCCTTCGTGCGACGTCAGATGGCGGGGGAGGATATCGGTACCTTCGACCATGAAGGTGACGCATAGGTGTGACCTGTGTTGAGGCGCCCGCGGGGGGAGATGCATGGGAGACTTGACCTTTCATGGAATAAGTCTAGAGTTAAAGGCTATGAGGGGAGTCAGGATTGTCCCGGTCAGTGATATCCGCGAGGAGTCGGCGCACAGTGATGTCTACTTCAGGTACTTTTCGTGAACAGACCGGTAGCCGCCGGCCTACCATTCAATCCCGTCTGGATCGCAGGTTCATCGTCATGACCGCTCGGGAGTCGCTGCTGTCCGATCTGGACATGGTGGCCCCCATCGGCTGGACCCGGGTGGTGGCCACGGAGCTGGCGGAACTGGGAGACTGGAACGACATCCTGCTCCATCGCTTCGTGCTGCTGGACCTGGAAGGGGGCGACGCCTTCGATCCCCTGGACGTGATCCGGATGCTGAGGACGGAGTATCAGATCAACATCCCGGTATTCTGCTTCGGCGGGGACGAGGATCTGCAGGACCAGATGCGTCTGGCCCGGGCTGATCGATTCTTTACCCGGGATGAGATGCTGGACATGCTGCCCGACTTCTTCGAGCAATACGGCTGGGGCGGGTAGGGCGCAATCACCCCACCCGGTCTGTTCCCGGACGTTCAGGCGGATATCCCGGCCGAACGGCGGGGCACGCCCCCGGGTCTGCGTTGCGCGTAACAAAACCTTTCCATGTCCCCTGTACCAAGCGCGGGTGGTCCCGGCGTGTGCCCGGGTCCACCCGACTGCGGCTTTCCGGTTTCGACATCGGCAACTTCGGCGGGGGAAAACGATCCGAATGGTGAAATTCATGCCCCGACATATTATGATCGAGCCTTTTCCCCTTCGTTCCGCGGTCAAACTCTTCAGGGGGTTGTCCCGGGGCGTAGTTAGCCCAGAGCAGGCAAGCTTCTTATGCAGCAGGAGACCAAGACCGTGGAATTGACCGGTGCCGAGATTTTCGTCCGCTGTCTGCAGGAGGAAGGTGCTGATCTGATATTCGGGTACCCCGGCGGCTCCGTACTCCATATCTACGACGCCCTGTACCGACAGGATAAGGTCAAGCATATCCTCGTGCGACATGAGCAGGGGGCGGTGCACGCCGCCGAAGGGTTTGCCAAGTCCACCGGCAAGCCCGGTGTGGTCCTGGTGACTTCCGGCCCCGGTGCCACCAACGCCGTCACCGGTATCGCCGATGCGTACATGGATTCCGTGCCTATGGTGATCTTCACCGGCCAGGTACCCACCAGCCTGATCGGCAACGATGCCTTCCAAGAAGTGGACACCGTGGGTATCACCCGCCCCTGCGTGAAGCACAACTTCCTGGTCAAGGACGTCAAGGATCTGGCCACCACCATCAAGAAGGCCTTCTACGTGGCTACCACCGGTCGCCCGGGACCTGTGGTGGTGGACATCCCCAAGGACATCACCGCCGCGCGCTTTGAGTTCAGCTACCCCAAGAGCATCAAGATGCGCTCCTACAACCCCACGGTGAAGGGGCATCCGGGACAGATCCGCAAGGCGGTGGACCTGATCCTGTCCGCGAAAAAGCCCATGCTCTACACCGGTGGCGGCGTGATCCTGGGCAATGCGGCCAAGTCCCTGACCGAACTGACCCGGCTGCTGAACTACCCCATTACCAATACCCTCATGGGGCTGGGCGGCTATCCGGCCTCCGATCGTCAGTTCCTGGGTATGCTGGGCATGCACGGCACCTATGAGGCCAACATGGCCATGCACCATGCGGATGTGCTCATCGCCATCGGTGCCCGCTTCGATGACCGGGTCACCGGCAACATCGAGAAGTTCTGCCCCCATGCCCGCATCGTCCATGTGGACGTGGACCCGGCCTCCATCTCCAAGAACGTGAAGGTGGACGTGCCCATCGTCGGCCAGGTGGATCAGGTGCTCAAGACCATGATCAAGGAGATCAAGGCTAGCGGGGCTCGGCCCGATCCGGATGCCCTGGCCGATTGGTGGAAGCAGATCGACGAATGGCGGGCCATGGACTGTCTCAAATACGACAAGACCAGCGAACTGATCAAGCCCCAGTACGTGCTGGAGACCCTCTGGCGCCTGACCAAGGGGGATGCCTTCGTCTGCTCCGACGTGGGTCAGCACCAGATGTGGACGGCCCAGTTCTACGGCTTTGACAAGCCCAACCGCTGGATCAATTCCGGCGGCCTGGGCACCATGGGCTTCGGTCTGCCGGCGGCCATCGGGACCCAGATCGCCCATCCGGACGAGACTGTGGTCTGCGTCACCGGCGAAGCCAGTATCCAGATGTGCATCCAGGAGTTGTCCACCGCCCTGCAATATCATCTGCCCATCAAGGTGGTGACTCTGAACAATCGCTACATGGGTATGGTGCGCCAGTGGCAGGAGTTCTTCTATCAGGGGCGCTATGCCATGTCCTATATGGATGCACTGCCTGATTTCGTGCAGCTCGCCGAGGCCTACGGTCACGTGGGCATGCGCATCGAGCAGCCGGGTGACGTGGAAGGTGCCATCCAGGAAGCCCTGAAGATGAAGGATCGCCTGGTGTTCATGGACTTTATCACCGACCAGAGCGAGAACGTCTACCCCATGGTTCCGGCCGGTGCAGGCCAGAACGAAATGATCCTCCTGTGATGCGACCATGAGACACATAATCTCAATCCTGATGGAAAACGAGTCCGGCGCCCTGTCCCGGGTGGCCGGGCTGTTCTCGGCCCGTGGCTACAATATCGAGTCCCTCACCGTGGCCCCCACCGAGGACCCGACCCTGTCCCGCCTGACCCTGGTGACCCGCGGGTCGGATGAGGTGATCGAACAGATCACCAAGCAGCTCAACAAGCTGGTGGACGTGGTCAAGCTGCTGGATCTGACCGAGCACCGCCACATCGAGCGCGAGATGATGATGGTGAAGCTCAAGGTCCAGGACGGTGAGCAGCGGGCCGAGGTTGTGCGCATGACCGAGATCTTTCGCGGCCACATCATCGATGTGAGTGCCACCGCCTATGTGGTGGAACTCACCGGCGACAGCCCCAAGCTGGATGCCTTCATCGACGCGGTACGCGGTTTTGAGGTGGTTGAAGTGGTACGCTCCGGCGTCATGGGCATTGCCCGCGGCGACGTGGCCCTCAGGCTTTGATCCCATTTTCCTTAATCTGAAATCTGAACCTTTACTCTTTATCCGTATTTCGGGGATACCTACCATGCAGGTCTATTACGACAAAGACGCCGATCTCTCCATCATCCAGGGGATGAAGGTGGCCATCATCGGTTACGGCTCCCAGGGCCACGCCCATGCCAACAACCTGAAGGATTCCGGTGTTGACGTGACCGTGGGCTTGCGCCCCGGCTCGATCTCCGCCAAGAAGGCCGAAGATGCCGGTCTGAACGTCAAGAACATCGAAGTGGCGGTCAAGAATGCCGACCTGGTGATGATCCTGGCCCCCGACGAGCACCAGGCCGCCCTCTACCGGGAACTGGTGGAGCCCAACCTGAAGGAAGGCGGTGCCCTGGCCTTCGCCCATGGTTTCAACGTCCATTTCGAGCAGATCCAGCCCCGTGAGGATCTGGACGTGATCATGATCGCACCCAAGGGTCCCGGCCATCTGGTACGTTCCACTTACAAGCAGGGCGGCGGTGTGCCCAGCCTGATCGCCGTCTACCAGGACGCCAGCGGTCGTGCCCGTGACATCGCCCTGTCCTACGCCTCCGCCAACGGCGGCGGCCGTGCCGGTGTGATCGAAACCACCTTCAAGGACGAGACTGAAACCGACCTGTTCGGTGAGCAGGCCGTGCTCTGTGGTGGCGCCTCCGCCCTGGTCCAGGCCGGTTTCGAAACCCTGGTGGAAGCCGGCTATCCGCCGGAAATGGCCTACTTCGAGTGTCTGCACGAACTCAAGCTGATCGTCGACCTGATGTACGAGGGCGGCATCGCCGACATGCGCTACTCCATCTCCAACACGGCGGAGTACGGCGACATCACCCGTGGCCCTCGGGTGGTCAACGAGCAGACCAAGGAAGAGATGCGCAAGATCCTGCGCGAGATCCAGACCGGTGACTTTGCCCGCGAATTCATCCTGGAAAGCGCTTCCGGCAATGCCAAGCTCAAGGCCAGCCGCCGCATCGCCCGCGAGCATCCCATTGAAGTGGTGGGCTCCCGTCTGCGCGACATGATGCCCTGGATCAAGGCCAACAAGATCGTGGACAAGTCCAAGAACTGATCTTTCATGGTGTTGTGATGACAGGGGCTGCGCCTGGCGCAGCCCCTGTCTTGTGTGCAATCCAGCCCGAGAGTGAACCGCCTTTCGGGCCTGTCGTCCGGGATACATCCATGCTCCCCATCGCTCCGGAAGGACGTCCCTATCTGGCCCAGGTCGCCGTCCTGGTGGCCCTGGCGCATTTTTTTCTGGGTTTCTGGGCCTTCCCGACCTGGTTATTGCTGATCGCCGCACTGGTGATGTTCCGTGACATGCCGCGCAAGACGCCGCCCAATCCGTTGGCGGTGGTGAGCCCCGTGGATGGGGTGGTGGCCGATGTGCGTGAATGCCATGACCCCTTTCTGGATCGCCGGACCACCCGGGTCATCTTGCATCAGCGTCGTTTCGGGGAGTTCAATATCCATAGCCCGGTAGAGGGCAAGTTTCAGCAATACTGGGCGGGTGGCGAAGGGCAGGCAGTGGCGGAAGCCGAAGGCCGTTTTGCCATCTGGCTGCAGACCGACGAGAAGGAGGACGTGGTGCTGGCCACGGACCGTCGCCGCTGGCCCCATCGCCTGAGCATCCTGGCGCAGGCCGGTGAGCGATTAGGGCAGGGGCGGCGCTGCGGGTTCCTGGGCTTCTGGCGCCCGATGGAACTCTATCTGCCGCACAATGCCAGAGTGGACGTGAAGCCCGGTCAGACGGTCCTGGCGGGGACCGACGTGATTGCCACTCTGCTGCATAGAAAAGAGCCGACGGGAGGTTCATGATCATGGAGGGGCAGCCGGAACATCCCAAAGGGCGCAAGGGGATTTATCTCCTGCCCAATCTGTTTACCACGGCGGCGCTGTTCGCCGGCTTTTTCGCCATCATGGCGGCCATTAATGGGGATTTCATCGCGGCAGCAGTGTCGGTTTTCATTGCCATGGTGCTGGATGGCGTGGATGGGCGTGTGGCGCGATTGACCCATACCCAAAGCGCCTTCGGCGCTGAGTATGATTCCCTGGCCGACATGGTGTCCTTTGGGGTGGCGCCGGCAGTGGTCATGTATCTGTGGGTTCTGAACGGACTCGGCCAGCTGGGGTTGGTGGCCACTTTCTTCTATACCGCTGCCGCGGCCCTGCGCCTGGCCCGGTTCAATACCAAGCTGGGCGTGGCGGACAAGCGGTTTTTCCAGGGATTGCCCAGTCCGGCTTCCGCGGCCGTCATGATGGGCCTGGTCTGGGTTTGGAACGACCTTGAGTTTTCCGGCGCCGGCATGATGCTGCCCGCATTGCTGATCACCGTCCTCTGTGGTGCGGCCATGGTGAGCAATCTCACCTACTTCAGTTTCAAGGACATGGATTTTCGCCATCGGGTCCCCTTTTTCGTGGTCATCGCGGTGCTGCTGGCGGTGATGCTCACGGCCATCGATCCGCCGAAGGTGTTATGGCTCGGTTTTGTCGTTTATGCCTTGTCGGGGCCCGCGTTGATGCTGTTCCGCTGGCGGCGTCGGCGTCTGCAGCGGGTGTCGGGGGAGGACTGATCTCTTGCCCCGGGCCAACGGGGTGTGGGCGTGTGGCGTAAAGTTAAATACGGGATTGACGGTGTCACCGCTTATGCGTAATATGTGCGCCTTCGGCATCGCCATTGACTGCACGCGATGCTCGGGAAATCCGGGGTATAGCGCAGTCTGGTAGCGCGCCTGCTTTGGGAGCAGGATGTCGGGGGTTCGAATCCCTCTACCCCGACCATTTGAAACCGCCAGGCGGCAGGATCCAGGCGCCCGTAGCTCAACCGGATAGAGCATCGGCCTTCTAAGCCGAGGGTTGCAGGTTCGAGTCCTGCCGGGCGCGCCAATTGTATGGTTTGATGCAGTAGCTGTTTTGTTTATGGTGGCCGTAGCTCAGATGGTAGAGTCCCGGATTGTGATTCCGGTTGTCGCGGGTTCGAGCCCCGTCGGCCACCCCAGATTACCAAGGATGACCGTGCAGGCATTCTCAGGATGCCGCGTCAGGGAAGCGTAAAGCGAAAAGTCGTGTTCCTGGGCCGTTAGCTCAATTGGTAGAGCAGTGGACTCTTAATCCATTGGTTGTAGGTTCGATTCCTACACGGCCCACCAATGTGTCCGGATATGCAGGAGGCCCGACGATTGTCGGGCCTTTTTGCATTGTGGGGCAGGGTTATGAACCTGCGGGCGTGCCTGTATAATGCCCTGCTACATCCGGCAGTGGCGGTGTTTGGCGAAAGTGGCGGAATTGGTAGACGCGCTGGATTTAGGTTCCAGTGGGGTAACCCGTGAGAGTTCGAGTCTCTCCTTTCGCACCATGTTCAAGCCATCGGCAATGCGTGTCCGGCAGACACACTCTCAGGGACTCGGCGATGTGCCGGGAGACATGGCGGGCGCACACACGGCGCTCTCGGTCCCCGGGTCTTGCCCGGTCCAAGAATTCTGAAATAGACGCGAACGACGCGAAGAGGTTTTCAGTCCATGCAAGTATCAGTGGAGTCCTTGAGCAGCCTGGAACGGCGCATGACGGTTCAGGTGCCTGCCGAGCGGATTCAGGAAGAAGTGGATCGTCGTCTCAAATCCCTGGTGAAGCGGGTGAAGATTGATGGCTTCCGCCCCGGCAAGGTGCCGCTCAAGGTGGTCCAGCAGCGTTATGGTGACGGGGTGTACCAGGAGGTCCTGGGTGAACTGATGCAGTCCTCCTACCAGGACGCCCTGAACCAGGAAAGCCTGATTCCCGCCGGCCCGCCGGATATCGAACCCAAGTCCGTCGAGGCGGGTGAGGCGCTGGAATACGTGGCTGTTTTCGAAGTCTTCCCCGACGTGGTGCCCGCCGACATGAGCGGCGTGGAGATTGCTCGCCCTCAGGTGGACATTGCCGATGCGGATGTGGACAAGGTCATTGACTCCCTGCGCAAGCAGCGCCGTCAGTGGTCCGACGTGGAGCGCGAGTCGGCCAAGGGCGACCGCATCGTCATCGACTTCACCGGCACCCTGGACGGCGAGGCCTTTGAAGGCGGCAGCGCTGAGGATGCCAATCTGGAACTGGGCGAAGGCCGCATGATCCCCGGTTTCGAAGAGCAACTGGAAGGACTCAAGACCGGTGATGAGAAGACCATTTCCGTGACCTTCCCCGAAGACTACCCGGCGGAGCATCTGGCCGGTCGTCCGGCTGAGTTTGCCGTCAAGGTCAAGGCCGTGCAGGAATCCGTGCTGCCTGAAGTCAATGACGAATTTGCCAAGGATTTCGGTGTCGAAGACGGTGGTGTGGAAAAATTGCGTGAAGAAGTGCGCAAGAACATGACCCGCGAAATGGAACAGGCTGTCAAGGCCAAGGTCAAAGAGCAGGTGATGCAGGCGCTGTTCGACCGCAATCCGGTGGATCTGCCCAAGGCCGTGGTCAAGGACGAGATCAACCGTCTGCGGGAGCAGGCCATCTCCCGCTTCGGTCGTAGCGCCCAGGGGGTGCCGGACCTGGCGGACGAGCTGTTCGAGGAAGAGGCCCGCCGTCGGGTGGCCCTGGGGCTGGTGATCCGCGAGATCATCCGTCGCGATGAGATCCGCGTGGATCAGGCCCGTGTCACGGCAGAGCTGGACGCCATGTCCGCCGGTTATGAAGACCCGGAACAAGTGGTGAAGTACTATCGCAGTAACAAGCAGGCCATGAGTGGCCTGGAAGCCATGGTTCTTGAGCAACAGGTGGTGGATCAGGTGCTGGAACAGTGCCAGGTCAAGGATGAGTCCATCAGCTTCGACCGTCTCATGAACCCATCGCAGGAGACTGAAGTCTAAATGAGCGATCGTGGGTTTGCAGCAACGGGCGGTGCCCTGGATACCCGGGCACTGAATCTGGTCCCCATGGTGGTCGAGCAGACCGCCCGGGGGGAGCGTGCGTATGACATCTATTCCCGACTCCTCAAGGAGCGGGTGATCTTCGTCGTGGGTCCGGTGGAGGACTACATGGCGAACGTGATCGTGGCGCAGCTCCTGTTCCTGGAGTCTGAAAACCCCGACAAGGACATCAGTCTCTACATCAATTCCCCCGGCGGTGTGGTCACCGCCGGGCTGGCCATCTACGACACCATGCAGTTCATCAAACCTGATGTCAGCACCCTTTGCATCGGTCAGGCCGCCAGCATGGGCGCCGTCCTGCTGGCCGGCGGGGCTGCGGGCAAGAGATACTGCCTGCCCCATTCCCGGATCATGATTCACCAGCCCCTGGGCGGATTTCAGGGGCAGGCGACGGATATCGACATCCATGCCCGCGAGATCCTCAAGGTTCGTGACCAGCTCAACGGCATCCTCTCCCATCACACCGGCCAGCCGGTGGAGCGCATTGAGCAGGATACCGAGCGTGACCGCTTCCTGAGCGCCACTGATGCCCAGGAATACGGCATCATCGACAAGGTCCTGGAGACCCGGAGTTTGCTCCAGGGTTCCTGATCCGGAAGGTTCCGGACGGCAGGGAAACCGCGTCCGGCTGCGGCTTGCATCTTGTCCCGAAAAGGGGCAAGGTGTAACCGAATGGTATTACTTGAGGTCCGCTCATGAGCGACAAGAAAGGCAAGGATTCGGACAGCGGCAAACTGCTCTACTGTTCCTTCTGCGGCAAGAGCCAGCATGAGGTGCGCAAGCTGATTGCCGGTCCGTCGGTATTCATCTGCGATGAGTGCGTGGAGCTGTGCAACGACATCATCCGCGAGGAGATGCAGGAGCAGGGCGCGGTCGCGGGCAGCAAGTTGCCTCGTCCTCATGAGATCAAGCAGATCCTGGATGAATACGTCATTGGGCAGGAGCGGGCCAAGAAGATCCTGTCCGTAGCGGTGTACAACCACTACAAGCGCCTGGAGGCTCGTGGGGGCAAGGATGAAGTCGAGCTGGCCAAGAGCAACATCCTGCTCATCGGTCCCACCGGTTCCGGCAAAACCCTGCTGGCCGAGACCCTGGCACGCCTGCTGAACGTGCCCTTCACCATCGCCGATGCCACCACCCTCACCGAGGCGGGCTACGTGGGCGAGGATGTGGAAAACATCATCCAGAAGTTGCTGCAGAAATGCGACTACGACGTGGAGAAGGCCCAGACCGGCATCGTCTACATCGACGAGATCGACAAGATTTCCCGCAAGTCCGATAACCCCTCCATCACCCGGGATGTCTCCGGCGAGGGTGTGCAGCAGGCCCTGCTCAAGTTGATCGAAGGCACCGTCGCTTCGGTCCCGCCCCAGGGTGGCCGCAAGCACCCCCAGCAGGAGTTCCTGCAGGTGGATACCCGCAACATCCTTTTCATCGTGGGCGGTGCCTTTGCGGGGTTGGAGAAGGTCATTCGCGACCGCACCGAGAAGGGCGGCATCGGTTTTTCCGCCGAGGTCAAGAGCCGCAACGACGCCCAGTCTTCCAATCAGCTGCTGTTCGGTGTGGAGCCGGAAGACCTGATCAAGTTCGGGCTGATCCCCGAGTTCGTGGGCCGTCTGCCTCTGGTGGCGACGCTGGAAGAACTGGATGAGGACGCCCTGGTGCGCATCCTCACCGAGCCCAAGAATGCCCTGACCAAACAGTATCGCAAGCTGTTCGATATGGAAGGGGTGGAGATCGAGTTCCGGGAAGATGCCCTGCGCGCCGTGGCACGCAAGGCCATGGAACGCAAGACCGGTGCCCGTGGCCTGCGGACCATCCTGGAGCAGGTGCTGCTGGACACCATGTACGAGATCCCTTCGGTGGAAGGTGTTTCCAAGGTGGTGGTCGATGATGCCGTGATCATGGGTGATGCCAACCCCTATCTGATTTACGAAAATTCCGATTATCAGAAGGCCGCCTCGGACTGAGTGCCCGCCCCCTGGTCCTCGGATGCGTTGCTTTCCGACGGATGTCAGGGTGGTATCCGGACTATGACGCAGCGCCATGCCCCACTCCCGGCGTGGCGCTGTGTCGGTTGCTAGCCTGTCTTGATTGTTTCTCCCTCCCTTTACTCGATTTGCAGCCTTTTGTCGCCCGGCGCCTTGATTTCCCGGGGAACATACCCATCAAATAGGTTATGGCGGATTGCCAATCCCGGGTCGGCCCCGGTCTTGGTGAAATCTATCACCAAATCCTTATTGAGAGACGAACACCATGGATAATGATCAAAAACCCCAGGCAGCCATGGACGACCCGATTCAGACCGTTCCCGTGCTGCCCTTGCGTGATGTGGTGGTCTATCCCCACATGGTCATCCCCCTGTTCGTCGGTCGGGAGAAGTCCATCCGGGCCTTGGATACGGCCATGGCTGCGAACAAGCAGATCCTTCTGGTGGCCCAGAAGAGTGCCGAGGTGGATGAGCCTTCGGCAGAGGAGATCCATCGCGTAGGAACCCTGTCCTCCATCCTGCAATTGCTCAAGCTGCCCGACGGCACCATCAAGGTGCTGGTGGAGGGCTCCGAGCGTGCCCGTGTGATCGAACTGACGGATGCCGAGGAACACTTCACCGCCCAGATCACTCGGGTGGCACAGTTGCCGGGCGGGGATGAGCGGGAGATGGAAGTGCTGACCCGTTCGGTCCTGAACCTCTTTGATCAGTATGTGAAACTGAACAAGAAGATCCCGCCGGAGATCCTGACCTCCCTGGCCGGCATTGATGACGCAGCACGGCTGGCGGATACCATCGCCGCTCATATGTCGCTGAAGATCGAGGAGAAGCAGAAGATCCTCGAGATCGATGACGTGCGTGCCCGCCTGGAACACCTCATGTCCATGATCGAGGGCGAGATCGACATCCTCCAGATCGAGAAGCGCATCCGCGGTCGCGTGAAGCAGCAGATGGAGAAGAGCCAGCGGGAGTATTACCTCAATGAGCAGATGAAGGCGATCCAGAAGGAGCTGGGTGACATGGAGGATGCCCCCAACGAGCTGGAGGACCTGCAGCGGCGTATCAATGACGCCGGTATGCCCAAGGAGGCCAAACAGAAGGCCCAGAACGAGCTCAACAAGCTCAAGATGATGTCCCCCATGTCCGCCGAAGCCACCGTGGTGCGCAACTACGTGGAGTGGCTGGCCAACATGCCCTGGAAGAAGCGCAGCAAGGTGCGCAATGATCTGGCTGAGGCCCAGCGGGTGCTGGATGAGGATCACTACGGTCTGGAAAAGGTCAAGGAACGGATTCTGGAATACCTGGCCGTGCAGCAGCGGGTGCGCAAGCTCAAGGGCCCGATCTTGTGCCTGGTGGGGCCGCCGGGGGTGGGCAAGACCTCCCTGGGGCGCTCCATCGCCCGGGCCACCAATCGCAAGTTCACCCGCATGTCCCTGGGCGGGGTGCGTGACGAAGCCGAGATCCGCGGCCATCGTCGCACCTATATTGGCGCTTTACCCGGCAAGATTGTGCAGAACCTCTCCAAGGTGGGCACCCGTAACCCCCTGTTCCTGCTGGACGAGATCGACAAGATGGCCATGGATTTTCGCGGCGATCCGGCCTCGGCTCTGTTGGAGGTGCTGGACCCGGAACAGAACAGTACCTTTGCGGATCATTATCTGGAAGTGGATTTCGATCTATCGGATACCATGTTCGTGGCCACGGCCAACAGCCTGAACATCCCCGGCCCCCTGCTCGATCGCATGGAAGTCATTCGACTGCCCGGCTATACCGAGGACGAGAAGACCAATATCGCCCATAACTATCTGTTGCCCAAGCAGATGAAGAACAATGGCCTCAAGGATGGGGAACTGGTGGTCAATGAGGGCAGCATTCGTGACATCATCCGCTTCTACACCCGGGAGGCGGGGGTGCGTAACCTGGAGCGGGAGATTTCCAAGATCTGCCGCAAGGTGGTCAAGGAGCATCTGCTCAAGGGTACCGAGCGCAAGACCCAGGTGACGCCGAAGAATCTGGATAAATATCTGGGTGTGCGGCGCTTCCGTTACGGTCTGGCCGAGGAGCATGACCAAGTGGGTCAAGTCACCGGCCTGGCCTGGACCGAGGTGGGTGGTGAGTTGCTGACCATCGAGGCCGCCGTGGTCCCCGGCAAGGGCAAGTGCCTGCATACCGGCAAGCTGGGTGATGTGATGCAGGAGTCCATCCAGGCCGCCATGACCGTGGTACGCAGTCGTTGCCGTACCCTGGGCATCGCCGAGGATTTCTACGAGAAGAAGGATATCCATATCCACGTGCCGGAAGGGGCGACACCCAAAGATGGTCCCAGTGCCGGTATCGGCATGTGCACGGCCATCGTCTCGGCCCTGTCGGGTGTCCCGGTGCGGTCCGACGTGGCGATGACCGGCGAGATCACGCTGCGGGGTGAAGTCCTGCCCATCGGCGGTCTCAAGGAGAAGCTGCTGGCCGCCCATCGGGGTGGTATCGAGACGGTGATCATTCCCAGGGAGAATGAGAAGGACCTGGTGGATATCCCCAAGAATATCAAGAGCAAGCTGGAGATCCGCGCGGTACGCTGGATCGATGAGGTGCTGGCCATTGCCCTCAAGGAGCGCCCGACGGCAGATGAAGGGGATAAGCCGAAAAAGCCTGAGGTGGTCTCCAAGGGGGCGGAGGAGGCCACGAAGCGAGGAGGGGTGCCCCACCATTGAGTCCGTCCGACTGATGGAGGGCACGGCAGGCAGGTCATAAGGCGCGGCGGCTGGAAGAGTCATGTTCTTCCGGCCGCCGGTTTCCGTTCCGGAACCTTCTGGAGCGCCGTCTGCCGACCGTTTCAGCGCAGGATGAAGCCTTGTTGACAGGTCCGAAATCCGCTTGGTATAAAGTCCGCGTTCTTGTCGCAGCACCCATAACTATACCTAGAACCTTTCATTGCCCGAGTCATGGCGCCGACCACGAGAGTCAGGCGCATCCGTACGTGTTTTTCTCCAGACTCGCGCGACTCTCACACCACTTCTCCACCCTCTGCCCAAGCGAAGGTAAAACTGAATGAATAAATCCGAACTGATTGACGCCGTAGCCAGCTCCGCCGATCTTCCCAAGGCAGCGGCTGCGCGCGCGGTGGATTCCATGATCGACGTGATTTCTGCCACCCTGCGTCAGGGTGATCAGGTGACGATCGTCGGATTCGGGACCTTCCTGGTGCGCAAGCGTGAAGCCCGTAGCGGCCGCAATCCCCGCACCGGCGAGACCATCGAGATCGCGGCTTCCAACGTTCCGAGTTTTAAGGCTGGTAAAGCGCTGAAGGATGCTGTAAACTAGCGTGCTTTAGATGGGTGCTTAGCTCAGCTGGTAGAGCGTCGCCCTTACAAGGCGAATGTCGGGGGTTCGATCCCCTCAGCACCCACCAAGGTTCTTTACAGCAGTATCTGGAGCGGTAGTTCAGTTGGTTAGAATACCGGCCTGTCACGCCGGGGGTCGCGGGTTCGAGTCCCGTCCGCTCCGCCATCTATCGAAAAGGGCGCCTCAGGGCGCCCTTTTTTATTGCCCCGTCTCTGCATGTCCGCCCCGCTTATCCGGTATCATGTCGGTCATTTTCCCAATGGCAGACTGATAGCTTCTTCTCATGCTCCTGAAAATTCGCGACAAAGCCAGCGGCTGGTTGGCCTATGCGATCATCATCATGATCGCTATTCCCTTCGCCCTTTGGGGTGTGCATGAATACTTCGGCGGTGGCGCCCGTCTGGTGGCCGTGGAGGTGAACGGGGTGGAGATCACCACCCGGGCCCTCCAGCGAGAGGTACAGCAGCAAAGGCAGCAGGTGGCTCAGTTCTTCGGCGGGCGACTGCCGCCGGAGTTGGTGGATGACGAACGCCTCAGGGAAAATGCCCTGCAGACCCTGATTCGTAGGGAGCTGATGCAGCAGGCAGTGGCCGCTCAGGGTTTCCGGGTCAGCCAGCAGGCCGTCGCCCGTGAACTGGCGGGCTTTGAGGCATTCCAGCGGGACGGTGTCTTTGACCCGGTCCGGTATACCCAACTCCTGGAGGCCCAGCGCATCAGCCGTGGTGCTTTCGAGCAGGATGTGGCCATGGGGTTGCTGATGGAACAGTTCGAGGGCGGGGTCAGGATCTCCGCCTTTGTGACCGATGCCGAGGTGCGCGAATATCTGCGTCTGCGGGATCAGGAACGGGATCTGAGCTATTTCGTCATCCCGGCGGCGGAATATGCCGCGGGCGTGGAGATCAGCGACGAGGACGTTCAGGCCTACTATGCGGCCCATGGTGACCGCTTCCGGACGCCGGAGCGGGTGCGTCTGGAGTATCTGCTGCTGGATCTGGAGCAGTTGGAGGCCCGTATCACGCCCAGCGAGTCTGAACTGCGCCGCCACTATCAGCAGCAGATCGACCGCTTCACGACCCCCGAGGAGCGGCGTGCCGCCCATATCCTGGTCCGGGTCGGCGCCGACGCCGACGCCGATGCGGTGGCCGATGCCCGTGCCCGTGCCCAGGCACTGCGCGCCCGGGTGAGCGGTGGTGAGGATTTTGCTCGGGTGGCCGCGGATGCCTCGGAAGACCGCCTGACGGCAGCGCGGGGAGGGGATCTGGGTTATGTCCAGCGGGGTGATCTGGGGCCGGCCCTGGACGGGGTGCTGTTCACCCAATCCGTCGGTGACCTGAGTCAGCCGGTGCGAACCAGCGAAGGCTTTCATCTGATCCTGCTGAGCGATATCGAACGGGCCTATTCGGAGCCGTTTGAGAATGTGCGCGAGCAGGTGGCGGAGGAGCTGCGTGCCCGGCAGGTGGAGTCTCGTCAGATTGAGCTGATGGAGCGCCTGCTGACCGAGAGCTATGAGCACCCTCGCAGCCTGGATGCGGCCGCCGATGCCACGGGTCTGGAGATCCGTCGTTCCGACTGGATGACCCGTGACCAAGGGCAGGAGCTGGGCAGCTTCCCCATGGTGCGGCAGGCCGCCTTCAGCCAGGAGGTGCTGCAGGAAGGGCGTAACAGCGATCTGATCGATCTGCCCGATGGCCGTTCCGTCGTGGTGCGCGTGTCGGCGCATGAGCCGGCTGCACCCCGTGCCCTGGCTGAGGTAGCAAACGAGATCCGGGCGCTGATCCGGCGTGAACAGTCAGGCCGTCTGTCCCGGGAGGCCGGTGAGCGGGTGCTGGAAGCCTTGCGTGATGGTGGGGATCTGACCACGGTGGTGGAAGGACTGCCGGGTAGCCTGGAGCAGCATCGCACCATCACACGGGACAGTACCGATGTGCCGGGAGGGATCATCACGGCAGCCTTCGGTCTATCGGCCTCGGGCGCGGCGGGTATGTCCCTGGATAGCGGGGATTATGCCCTGGTGAAATTGCATGCAGTGAGGGATGTGGAACCTGGACGTGCCGAACTGGCACGGGCCCGGAGTCATCTGGAAGGGCTGTATGGGGCGCTGGACTTCGAGGCCGTGTTGAACGCCATGGAGGCCGAGGCCAAGATCAAGATCCATCGAGACAATCTGTGAGTCTGACCCCTGTTCGCCGGCAAGCCGGCGAACAGGGGTGGGTGGATCAGACCTCCGCCGGACCCAGGCCCAGGGTGCTGTAGCCGGAATCCACGTAGGTGATCTCGGCCGTGATGCCTGATGCCAGGTCCGAGCACAGGAACGCAGCGGCATTGCCCACCTGCTCGATGGTCACGTTACGTCGCAGCGGCGCGTTCTTTTCCACGTGGTCCAGGATCTTGCGGAAGTCGCCGATGCCGGCGGCCGCCAGGGTGCGGATGGGGCCGGCGGAGATGCCGTTCACCCGGATGCCTTCCGGACCCAGGGTGTAGGCCAGGAAGCGCACATTGGCCTCCAGGCTGGCCTTGGCCAGGCCCATCATGTTGTAGTTGGGCATGGAACGCACGGCGCCCAGGTAGGACAGGGTGAGAATAGCCCCTTCACGACCCTGCATCATGGGGCGGGCGGCCTTGGCCAGGGCGGCCAGGCTGTAGCTGCTGATGTCATGGGCGATGCGGAAGGCCTCTCGGGACATGCCTTCCAGGAAATCGCCTTCCAGGGCTTCCTTGGGTGCGAAGGCCACCGAGTGTACCAGCCCGTCCAGCCCGTCCCAGTGCTTGCCCAGTGCCTCGAACAGACCGGTGATCTCTTCGTCGCTGGATACGTCGCAGGGCAGCACGATGCTGGAATTGAATTCCGCCGCCATCTTCTCGACCCGCTCCTTCAGGCGATCATTCTGATAACTGAAGGCGAGCTCGGCACCCTGACGGGCCATGGCCTTGGCAATGCCGTAGGCGATGGAGCGATTGCTGGCGAGGCCGACGATCAGTACACGCTTGCCTGTCATGAAGCCCATGCTGTGGTCTCCTGATGATGTTGTGATTAGGTTTTTCAAGGCGGGCATGATACTACGACTGCGTGCCCGCCGGGTCCTGATCGGGAAACTTGTGGGACCCACCGCAATCTCTATACTCTGGACCGGTCACGCACCCCGAGAAGAAACCTCGATCCATGGAAAAGCGCTTCACGTCCAAAGATGTCGTCCTGATGGCCTTCCTGCTGGGGATCACCTTGCTGGTGGTGCTGCTCATGTACCAGGTGGATCGGCAGTGGAACCGGCTGTCCGAAATGCAGCGGTCCATGCAGGAGCAGGCCGACGACATGCGGCGCATGCGAGCGGTGATGCAGTCCTTGGATGCACGGCTCAGGGCAGGGGTCATTGCCGCCCAGGACGGCGGTCCGGATGCCCACGCAGAAGTGCCGCCCGCCTTCGAGCGGGCCTTGGCCGCCGCCCGGCAGCCGGACTATGCCCAAGGCGACTGGCTGGTACGGGCCTTCGGCACCGGCCTGGCCACGCTGACCCCGCTGGTGTCCTCCGACGCCTATTCCGCAGAGGTGCAGAGCTATGTCCTGGAGTCCCTGCTGGTCCGTGACCCGGACACGCTGGAATGGCAGGGGCTGCTGGCCCGGGACTGGTCCTTCAGCGAGGACGGCCTGACCATCACGTTCCAACTTCGGGAGGGGATCGAGTTCTCCGACGGTGAGCCGCTGACCGCAGCGGACGTGGTGTTCACCTACGATTTCATCATGACCGATGCCATCGCCGCCCCCCGGGCGCGGGCCTTCCTGGAAAAGCTGGAGAAGGTGGAAGCCCTGGGACCCCATGAGGTGGCCTTCACCTTTTCCGAGCCCTATTTCAACAGCCTGTCCCTGGCGGGCGGCCTGCAGATCCTGCCCCGGCATTTCTACGCCCCTTTCCTGGAGAATCCCCAGCGGTTCAATCAGTCCCGTGGCCTGCTGATGGGCTCCGGTCCCTATCGGCTGGCGGACCCCAGGGGCTGGACTCCGGACCAGGGCCTGGTGGAGCTGGAACGCAATCCCCGCTACTGGGGACCGGTGGACCCGCCCTTCAACCGCCTGCTGTGGCGGGTGATCGAGAACGACAGCGCCCGTCTGACCACCTTCCGCAATCAGGAACTGGATGTCTATGGCGCCCGGCCGCGGGAATATGAGCAACTGCTCAATGATACCCGCCTGCGCCAGCGCACCCACCACTTCGAGTACATGAGCCCCACCGCCGGCTATTCCTACATTGGCTGGAACCAGGAGCGGGACGGCCTGCCCACCCGGTTTGCCGATCAAAGGGTACGCCGGGCCATGAGCCATCTGACGGACATCCAGCGGGTTATCGACGAGATCATGCTGGGCTATGCCGAGCCGGCGGTGAGCCCCTTCAATCCCCGCAGCCCCCAGCATGACCCCAACCTTGAGCCCTATACCTTCGATCTGGAGCGGGCACGCGCCCTGCTGCGGGAGGCGGGCTACGAGGACCGCAACGGGGACGGCATCCTGCAGGATACGGATGGCAAGGCCTTCGAGTTCGACCTGGTGTTTTTTCAGGACAACGAGGATACCCGCCGCATGGTGCTGTTCCTGCGGGATCTCTATGCCCGTGCCGGCATCTTGATGCGGCCCCGGCCCACCGAGTGGTCGGTGATGCTGGACCTGCTCAACCGCAAGGACTTCGATGCCATTACCCTGGGTTGGACCAGCGGGGTGGAGACGGATATCTACCAGATGCTCCATTCCAGCCAGACCGTGTCCGGGGGGGACAACTTCATCAACTATCGCAACCCGGTGCTGGATGCGGTGATCGAGCGGGCCCGGGCCTCGGTGGATGACGAGGAACGCATGGCCATCTGGCACGAGGCGGAGCGCATCCTGCACGAGGATCAGCCCTATACCTTCCTCATGCGCCGCATGACCCTGGCCTTCATCGACGAGCGTATCACCAACCTCCAGGAGACCCGGCTGGGCCTGAACCTGACCAGCATCCCGGTGGAGATCTACGTGCCGGCGATCCAGCAGAAGTACGCCCGCTGACCATGCCCCGCGGCATCCACGCAGACCCCGGGGCCCGGCCATGCTGACCTATATCGTCCGTCGCCTACTGCTCATGTTTCCCACCCTGATCGGGATCACCGTGGTGGTGTTCGTGGTCATGGCGGCCGCCCCCGGCGGCATCAGTGCCCAGTCCCTGGTAGACGGCATGAACCTGGAACCTCAGGCCAAGAAGGCCCTGGAGGACTATTACAACCGCATGTACGGCCTGGATCAGCCGGCGCCGGTGCAGTATCTACGCTGGCTCAACAATGTCTCTCCGGCGGGTTTCACCTTTGATGGGGAGGGCGCGGTGAGCGGCTTTTCCCTGTTCAAGGGTTCCGAACTGGGGACCAGTTTCCGCTACGGGCGCCCGGTGGGGGATCTGATCGCCGAGCGTCTACCCATCACCCTGCTGCTCAATATCCTGTCCATCCCCATCATCTACGTGATCGCCATCGCCGTGGGGGTGCAGGCGGCCACCCGCCGCGGGAGCAGCTTTGATACCGGCTCCGGGATGGTCCTTCTGGGTCTGTGGTCCGTGCCCACCATGTTGGCTGGGGTGCTGCTGATCGGGTTCTTTGCCTCGGAACAGTTCTGGCGCTGGTTTCCCACCGGCGGCATCAATCGTCGCGAGGCCCTGGACATGCCGTTCCTGCCGCACTGGACGGTGGCGACCGACCTGCTCCTGCTGTTCCTGCTGGCCGGGCTGTGTGCCGCATTGATGATCTGGGTGGCCCTGAAGTCGGCCCGTCACTGGCGCATCCCGGCCGGGGCGATCCTCGGCGGTGGGCTGGGCGTGCTGATGGCCGCCGGGGTGTCGGCCTCCGGCTTCGGCCTGCCGCATCTGGTCATGATGGTGCTGGTGGGGGGGCTGGTAGGCCTGGTGGCGGCTTCCGGTTTCACCGGTTTGCGGGTCGGCATCCTGGGTCTGCTGGGTATGGGCGTGGGGATCGGTCTGGCGGCGGAGCTGGCCCAGGGGGAGTTTGTCCGGGGGTTCCTGCTGGATCGGGCCTGGCACCTGATCCTGCCGGTGCTCTGTCTGTCTTACGGCGGTTTCGCCTTTCTGGCCAAGTTGACCCGCGCGGCGGTGCTGGAAAACCTGCTGTCCGACTATGCCCGCACCGCCCGGGCCAAGGGCGTGGCGGAAAAGGATGTGCTCTGGCGCCATGTGTTTCGCAATTCCCTGCTGCCCCTGATCACCGTCTCAGCCACCCTGCTGCCCAGCCTGCTGGCGGGATCGGTAATCGTCGAGACCATCTTCTCCATTGACGGTATGGGCAAGCTGGCGGTGGAGGCGGTACAGACCCGTGACCGGGAACTGGTGTTGTCGGTCACCCTGATCAGCGGCGTGCTGACGCTGGTGGGCTATCTGCTGGCGGATCTGTGCTACGCCATTGCGGACCCGCGGGTGAGCTATGACTGACACGGTGCCGGACAAGATGCTGACGCCTCCCGCCCGCCGCTCCCGCAGCTACGGGGCCCAGGTGGCCAGGGAGGTCCTGCTGCGCTGGGGTGCCCGGGTGGGGCTGGCCTGGATCGGCATCCTGGCGGCGGCGGCGGTGTTTGCCCCCTTCCTGGCCAGCAGCCATCCCTGGCTGATCCTGGAGCAGGGCATCTGGTCCAGCCCGGTGCTGCGCTATCTGACCGCCACCGACGTGACCTTGATGGCGGGCTTCTGCACCGGCCTGGTGCTGTTGTTTCTGAGTATGTCCCTGTCACGGAAGCTGCTGATCCTGTCGGGGGTGCTGGTGCTCAGTGGCGGACTCAGCGCCTTCACCGTTTCGCCACCCAAGCTGGTGATCTATGAGCAGTACCGGGAGGCGGAGGCGGCCGGGCAGTACGACCGGGTGCTGCGTGCCCCGATCCCGTATTCGCCCAAGGACTATTTGCGGGACTTTGGCGATACGGGTCTGGAGTCGCCCCTGGCCGATGAGCGACGCCGACACTGGCTGGGTACGGAGGAAAACGGCGCCGATGTGCTGTCGCGGATGGTCCATGCCTCACGCATTGCCCTGGCCATCGGCTTCATCGCCACCGGCATCGCCCTGGTGATCGGCGTCATCGTGGGCGGTCTGATGGGGTACTTCTCCGGCATCGTGGACATGATCGGGATGCGTATCGTTGAGATCTTCGAGGCCATCCCCACCCTGTTCCTACTGCTCACCTTTGTCGCCTTTTTCGGCCGCAGTCTCTACATGATGATGATCATCATCGGCATTACCTCCTGGTCCGGGTATGCCCGTTACGTGCGCGCCGAGTTCCTCAAGCTGCGGGAGCAGGACTATGTGCAGGCGGCGGTGGCCTGTGGCCTGCCGCTGCGCTCCGTGCTGTTCCGACACATGCTGCCCAACGGCGTGGCCCCCATCCTGGTGGCGGCCAGCTTCGGGGTGGCCTCGGCGATCCTGGCGGAGGCCACCCTGAGCTTCCTGGGGCTGGGGCTGGTGGATGACCCCTCCTGGGGGCAGATGCTCAACCAGGCGGTGCAGTCCTCTTCCTTCAACTGGTGGATGGCCGCCTTCCCCGGCGGGGCCATCTTCCTCACCGTGTTTGCCTACAACCTGGTGGGCGAGTCCTTGCGGGATGCCCTTGATCCCTATCTGAAGAAGAAGGCCTGAACATGCTGCTGGAGGTCAAAAACCTGCAGACCCATCTCCAGGCCGGCGGCCGGACCGTGACGGCCGTGGATGAGATCAGCTTCGGTATCGAGCGGGGGGAGACCTTCTGCCTGGTGGGGGAGTCGGGCAGCGGCAAGTCGGTCACGGCCCTGTCGGTGATCCAGTTGCTGCCCCGGGATATCAGTCATCACCCCGGCGGGCAGATCCTGTTCCAGGAGCGCCGTGCGGACGGCAGCCAAAGGACCGTGGACATGCTGCGTCTGCCCGAGGCAGAACGCCGCCGCATCCGCGGTGCCCGCATGAGCATGATCTTCCAGGAGCCCATGACCTCCCTGAATCCGGTGTTCACGGTGGGCGAGCAGATCATGGAAGTGCTCAGGCTGCACCGTTCGGACCTGTCGGAGGCCGAGACGCGGGAGCGGGCCATCGAGGCCCTGGCCCAGGTGCAGATCCCCCATCCTGCCGAACGGGTGGATGAGTTTCCCCATCGTCTTTCCGGCGGGCAGCGCCAGCGGGTGATGATCGCCATGGCCATGGCCTGTGAGCCGGATCTGCTGATCGCCGACGAGCCGACCACAGCCCTGGATGTGACGGTGCAGGCGGAGATCCTGCGTCTGATGCGGGAACTGCAGGATCGTAACGGCATGGCCATGCTCTTCATCACTCATGATTTCGGCGTGGTGGCCCGGATGGGGCACCGGCTGGGCGTGATGCGTCTGGGCCGGCTGGTGGAAGAGGGGACCGTGCAGCAGGTCCTGCACCGGCCGCAGCATGCCTATACCCGGCAACTCATCGATGCCCTGCCGGAGAACCTCAGCCGGCGCCGGGCTGCTCAGGGGCCGGCCCGGGCTGCCGGGAAAACGCCGGAGGCGCCGCTGATCCGTCTGCAGGACCTGCAGATCCATTTCCCGGTGCGCAAGGGACTCATGCGTCGGGTGGTGGATCATGTGCGGGCGGTGGACGGGGTGAGCCTGGATATCCCCAAAGGGCAGGTACTGGCCCTGGTGGGGGAGTCAGGCTGCGGCAAGACCACCCTGGGTCGGGCGATCATCCGGTTGCTGGAACCCACCGGCGGACGCATCCTGTTTGCCGGGGAGGACATCACTCGTCTGCCGGCCTCGGCTATGAAGCCCTACCGCCGGCGCATGCAGATCATCTTTCAGGACCCCATGTCGTCCCTCAATCCCCGCCTGACCGTGGCGGCCACCCTGACCGAACCCATGGCCGTGCACGGGATCGGCAAGGATCGGGAGGAGCGGCTGGCCATGGCGGCCCAGGTGCTGGAGCAGGTACAACTGCCGGTGGAAAGCCTGTGGCGTTATCCCCATGAGTTTTCCGGGGGGCAGCGCCAGCGTATCGGCATTGCCCGCGCCCTGGTACTGGAGCCGTCCTTCATCGTCTGTGACGAGGTGACCAGTGCCCTGGATGTCTCCGTGCAGGCGGAGGTGCTGCAGATCCTGAGCCGCCTTACCCGGGAGCGGGGGCTGACCCTGCTGTTCATCACCCACAATATCGGGGTGGTGGAATACCTGGCGGATACCATGGCGGTGATGTATCAGGGGCGGGTGGTGGAGCAAGGGGAGGCCCGCCGGATCTGTCGGCAACCCGAGCATGAATACACAAAGAAGCTGCTGTCGGCGGTGCCGCGGGTAACCCTGGACTGAGGCGGGCGAACGAGGTGTGCCTGCCACTGAGGACGTGCGCGCTTACCGGGTCGGCATCTCGATGTTGACCACCATGCGGACACCCGCCACTTCCAGCAGGTCGTCCTGTTGCAGCGGGTGCCGACCATGGCCCTCGACCGGCCGGTGATTGATCAGAGGCGGGCCCAGTTCGGCTTCCAGGGGCTGCAGGAATAGCTGTCCTTCATCGCGGATCAGTGCGACCACCTGTCGTCCCGGTTCACCCAGGGCATTCACGGCCGACAGCAGATCCAGATGTCTGCCTTGGTTGCGTCCACTGAGGATGCGCAGGGTGACGCGTGGCGCCGCCATGTCCATGTGCTCGTCGTCGGACGATGAGGCCGCCGCCTGTGCCCGGGTGCCGCGGATCTGGTGACTGATCTCACGGCCTGCCAGGATGGGCGGCATCCCCGGTGTCGCCAGGCGCAGGATATAGGTGCCGTCATCCGGGGATTGCGCCTCCGGTTCCTGTTGCGAGGCCTGCCGGCTCAGCCGGAAACGGAGACGATATTTGCCGATGATGATGAAATCACCATCCTGGATCGTGGCTTCCCGGATCTTTTCGCCGTTGACGAAGGTACCGTTGGTGCTTTCAAGATCGTGCAGGGTGGCGATGCCTCGGTAAAACCGGAGGCGGGCGTGGTGGCCGCTGACCGAACGGTCATCCAGGCGGATCAGATTGCCCTGCCGGCGACCGATGGTCGTGGTGCCTTCCTGCAGCGGATATTCGCCGGCGGGCCGGCGGTTGATGTATGCCTGTAGATAAGCCAAGGAATCCTCCTCGCAGGTCCCCCGTCCAGATGATGGCCAGGGGCTTTTTCAGAACTTCCCTAATTCATCATGAATTCCATGCGTACTCCCGCGACGTCGATGATGTCATGGTTTCTGAGCGGGCGCGCCTGGGTGGTGAAATCGGTACCATTGAGCCGGGGAGGGGTTTTTCTGGAGCCGCCCTCAACGTGCGTGATGTAGTAGTCCGTGCCGCGACGCAGGATCGCTGCGACTTGCACGCCGGGATGACCCAGGGTGGTCACGGACTTGGTAATGGGCAGTTCACGGCCTGCGTTGGCGCCGCTGAGTATCTGAACCCTGGCCTTGCACAGGGTCAGGGTGGGATGCGTGACGAGCGTTTTCCGGCCGGTGACGGGGGCGTCGGCCGTAGCCTGGTTGACAGGGGTCGGGGATGGGAGGGGGGCCGAGGTAAGGATCAGTGTCTCGTCACCGCTATGGCGGTTGTCTTCCCTGGGCGCGCTGACCTGGGTAAAACGGATCTGGTAGTTCCCGATGGCGATGACGTCCCCTTCCTGCAGTACCCGCTTGCGAATCCGGATGCCATTGACCAGGGTGCCGTTGGTGCTGCCGAGGTCTTCCACCAAGGCATCATTGAGCAGGCTGATCACCTGGGCATGGTAGCCGCTGACGGCCAGGTTATTGAGCCGTATGTCGTTGTCCGGTCGACGGCCGATGCTGAGGGTTTTCTGTCCCATGGGATACTCACCGATCAACGTATCGCCACAGGAAAGACAGAGTCTGGACATGGTTGACGCCTGCGCCTCCTGCAAATCAACGCCAGAATTTGATCACGCGTCGGTACCAGGGCATCCGACGGGTGAGCGGCAAGGCGGGTTTTGCCAGTACGACGGAGATGTTGTCCCGCCCGCCGTGTTCGTTGGCCTTTTGCACCAGCAGGTCGGCCGCCTGCCCCAGGTCGGAAGGGTGCTGGCGCAGGACATCCTCGATGAAAGCATCTTCCAGCATGTCGTTCAGGCCGTCGGAGCACAGCAGGTAAATATCACCGGGTAGCACCATTTCATCCCGGATATCCACGGCCACGGTGCTGTCGATGCCCAGCGCACGGGTGACCAGGTTGCGGTTGACCGATACCCGTGCCTCCTGATGGGAATAGAAACCCCGATCCACCATTTCCTGGATCAGGGTGTGGTCCGTGGTCATCTGCTCCAGGCGATCTTCCCGAAAACGATAGATTCTTGAGTCACCGACGTGGGCCAGGATCACCCGGTGGTGATTGAACAGGGCCATGACCAGAGTGGTGCCCATGCCGGCATGACCGGCATGGTCCCTGCCCGCCTGCTGGATGGCCATGTTGGCATTGATGATGGCCCGCCGGACGGCGAGGCTGCGATCCAGAGCGACAGTATCCCCGGTTCGGTGGTCGGGGGCGGTTTTTTTGAGGCACTGCTTGAGATTCTGCAGCACCGTGTCCACCGCCAGACGGCTGGCGACCTCGCCCGCCAGGTGGCCACCCATGCCGTCGGCGACCACGACGATACCCAGTTGAGGGTCTTCTCCGATGCAGTCCTCGTTATGGGGCCGGATTTTCCCGGGATGGGTGCGGCCGACGATCTGGAGGGTTTCGGAAGAGTGCATGGCGGCTGCTGGGTGCATCGGGCAAAGGGGGAAGTCCGTGTCCCCAGATCATAGGCGGGCGCGCTTCCAGATGCTATGTGTCTTGCTCCGAAAGGTATCGGCATGCCGCTGAAGCCGCCTCGGCGGGCGGCGTCGTCAGCTTTCCTGCGGATGGCCATCCAGGTGGAGATGAAGCTGCTGACCGGGGCGAATCAGATGCCCATCCAGTTGGTTCCAGACCTGGATATCGCTGACCCGAACCCCGAAGCGCCGGGAAATGGAGGACAGTGAATCGCCGGGACGAACCGCATAGGTCAGGGTGTTTCCGCGGGCGGCGCCGGTTGCCATCGCTGCGGGTTGCGCTGCCGCCGTGGTCGTCCCCGCCTGCCGTATCAGCAGGGTCTGGCCCGGGCGCAGGGTGGCGTCACTGCTGATGCGGTTCCAGGCCGCCAGCTCCTGCAAAGAAACGTCATAGGTCCTGGCGAGGGCCCAGAGGGTGTCACCCGGTTGTACCCGGTGATGGAGGGTGTTGTGGGTCCGTGAAACCGACCGGCCCTCGTCCTGCCGGGCCGTAACAGTCTCGGGGGAGGGCTCTGCGGTGGGGATGAGGAGATGATCCCCGACCCGGATTATGTGGCTCCGCAGTTCATTGGTCCGTTGCAGGAGCGCGATGGTGGTGTTGTAGCGGGCGGCGATGTGTCCCAGTGTCTCACCGGGCTGAACCCGGTGCCGCAGCCAGGATACGCGCTGTTCCCGGGGCAGGGCGGCGAGGGCGATCTGGAAGGGCTCCACGCGATCCAGCGGCAGGAGCAGGTGATGGGGGCCTTCCGGGTCCGTGGCCCAGCGGTGGAACCCGGGGTTGAGTTGCGTGATGTCATCCAGGGACAAGTCAGCCAGTTCCGCGGCGATGCTCAGTTCCAGTTGTCCGCCCAGTTCCACCAGTCCCAGACGTGGCTCGTCCGGCACGGGCCAGAGGCCGACCTGGTAGTGCTCCGGGTCGGTCACGATGGCCTGCAGGGCCAGCAGTCTGGGGACGTAGTGCTGGGTCTCCCGCGGCAGGTCCAGATTCCAGTAGTCGGTGGGCTGTCCGAGTGATTCATTGCGGGTGATGGCCCGGCTGACGGTGCCTTGTCCGGCATTGTAGGCCGCCAGGGCCAGCAGCCAGTCGCCGTTGAAGCGCTCGTGCAGTTGGGTGAGGTAGTTCAGGGCCGCGTGGGTGGAGGCATGAATGTCCTTGCGGCCGTCATACCACCAGTTCTGATGGAGACCGAAGTGACTGCCCGTTGAGGGGATGAACTGCCAGATGCCCGCTGCCTGCCCCGAGGAATAGACATCGGGGCGATAGGCACTTTCCACCACCGGCAGCAGCAGCAGTTCGGCAGGCAGATCCCTGGCCTCGATTTCTTCCAGGATATAGTGGAGGTAGGGTTCAGCTCTGGCCAGGACCTGGCCCAGATAGTCGGAGTTGGCTTGGTGCCACTGGATGTAATGCAGCACCCGTTCGTGGTCCCGCTCATCCGGCAGGGCAAAGCCTTGACGCACCCGGCCCCAAAGCCCTTCGTCCACGGCCGGCGCCGGCGAGGTGTGGGTAAGCGGCCTTGCAACCTCGATACGGGGCTTGGGCTTGGTGGCCGCCCCCCGGGAAGGGGTGGCCGTGGTTGTCTGACTGGTCTTGGCGGCAGGGTCTGCCCCGGTGAGAACCGGGCCGTCCTGAGCGGAGGGTCCTCCATCCATGCTGGCACAGGCCGACAGTAACAGCGCCGCTGCCCCCAGCAGGGCGCCCCCAAGACCTTTCGGCTTGTTCTTTTTCATAGGGGAGCTAGGATAGCGGGGCATCCCCGTGCCCTCAACCCTGCGGGACACTTATTATCACTGGCCATGTCCCCCCGGAAAACTCTATGCTCCACTCATGTCGTTACCCAGAACTTCATGTGCCCGGCAGCGGGAATGCCTGCGAGTCTGGTATGGGTCTGCGCCGGGGCAAGCCATGCAGGCTGCCTTGCAGTCCCACCTGGACCGCTTTGTGCCGCAACTGTTCGGCTATCATGCTCTGCAGATAGGGCACTTGAGCCCGGATCATGATCTGCTGAGCACCAGCCGGATTAATCATAGGGTGCGCCTGGAGTGTGAGCCCGGCCAGGGGGATCTCAGTGCCCTGGCCGACGCCCTGCCCATTCTTACGGACAGCATGGATCTGGTGTTGCTGGTGCATTGCCTGGAGCAGGTGGAAGATCCCTATCAGGTTCTGCGTGAAACGGACCGCATCCTGGTGCCCGAGGGGCATGTCCTGATTATCGGTTGCAATCCCCTGAGCCTGCCGGGACTGTGGGGGCAGCTGCCCGGGCGCTCCGGCAGCAAGGGAGGGCCTTGGTCCGGTCATTGTCATGCGACGGGGCGGGTGAGGGACTGGCTGTCCCTGCTGGGTTTCGAAGTCCTGGCGCGTGCCTACGCGGGCTTTCGCCCCCCGGAGGGGCGTTCCGGGTTCCGGGTTCGCCTGCGGGTGGTAGAGTCTCTGGGGGGGCGTCACCTGCCCTACCTGGGTGGCGCCTACGTGATCCTGGCCCGTAAGCGCGTGGCCAATGTGATGCACTTGCGGACACGCTGGCGGCCGTCCCGAAGCATGGTGCCCAGTGGCCTGGCCAGTCCCTTTTGTCGGAGAACGGATCGTGACTGATGTGGTGGAAATCTTTACCGATGGTGCTTGTCGTGGGAACCCGGGGCCCGGCGGCTGGGGGGCATTGCTGCGTTTCGGGGGCCATGAAAAACGGCTCAATGGGAACGAGCCCCAGACCACCAATAATCGCATGGAGCTGATGGCCGCCATCGCTGCGCTGGAATTGCTCAAGCGCCCTTGCGTGGTGGATCTGACCACCGATTCCCAGTATGTCAAAAACGGGATCAATCAGTGGCTGCCCAACTGGAAGCGGCGCGGCTGGCGTACCGCGGCCGGTGAGCCGGTGAAGAATCAGGACCTTTGGCAGCGCCTGGATGAGGCGGCCTCACGGCATCAGGTGCGCTGGCACTGGGTGCGGGGGCATACCGGACATCCCGAGAACGAGCAGGCCGACCGCCTGGCCAACGAAGCCATTGATGCCCTGCGGGTGAAGTGAGGAAAGATCGTGAGTCTGCAAGCCAATGACCGGATCGTGATCCTGGATACGGAGACCACCGGCCTGGATCCGTCCGATGGTCATCGCATCATCGAGATCGGCTGCGTGGAGATGGTGCGGCGTCGTCATACCTCGTGCCACTATCATCAGTACCTGCAGCCGGACCGGGAAGTGGATGCCGGTGCGGTGGAAGTCCATGGCATCACCAATGAGTTTCTCGTCGATAAGCCGCGCTTTGCCGACGTGGTGGAGGACTTCATCGAGTTCGTGCGCGGGGCGGAGCTGATCATCCACAATGCCCCCTTTGACGTGGGCTTCATCAACCACGAGCTGTCGCGACTGGAGGGTGACCGGGGGCGGCTGGAAGATTACTGCACCATCACCGACTCCCTGGTGATGGCGCGCAAGATGCATCCAGGCCAGCGCAACAGCCTGGATGCCCTGTGCAAGCGCTACCAGATCGACAACTCGGGCCGGGAACTCCACGGCGCACTGTTGGACGCCCGCATCCTGGCGGAGGTCTACCTGGCCATGACCGGCGGGCAGAAAAGCCTGTCCCTGGGCGTGGAGTCGGAGGGGCAGGGGACCCGGACCGCAGACACGCGCATCCGCCGCCTCCCGGCCGATCGGCCGCCGCTGGCGGTCATCCGTCCCGGTCAGGGGGAGCTGGAGGCCCATGAGGCCTATCTCAAGGTGCTGGCCAAGGCCGGGGAGCTCCCGAACTGGTAACTCCCCTCGGTGGAGGATCGGTCACGGCGCTAGCGCGTCACGGTCTTGACCACCCGCGCCTTCTCCCGCTGCCAGTCCCGTTCCTTGGAAACGGCCCGCTTGTCGTGTTCCTTCTTGCCCTTGGCCAGGCCGATTTCCAGCTTGGCGCGGCCGCGTTTCCAGTACATTGCCAGCGGCACCAGCGTATAGCCCTTGCGCTCCACCTGCCCGATGAGCTTGTTGAGCTCCGCCCGGTGCAGCAGCAGCTTGCGGGTGCGCATGGGGTCCGGGTGGATATGGGTGGATGCCGTGGTCAGCGGGGTGAGATGGGCACCGAACAGCCAGGCCTCTCCGGCCTTGATCAGGACATAGCTCTCGCTGAGCTGCACCCGTCCGGCCCGCAGGCTCTTGGCCTCCCAGCCCTGCAGGGCCAGACCGGCCTCGAAACGCTCCTCGATGAAGTATTCGTGCTTGGCCTTCTTGTTCAGGGCGATGGTGCTGCCGCCCGGGGCATTTTTTGATTTTTTGCTCATCGGGCGATTATAAACGAGCTGTTTCATCCAATGGACTGTCATCCTCATTTTCCCACGCACGCTTCGCCGCCTGCGACAGGCGGAAAATTGACGATCCGGGGGAGGTAGGCTGTTGAGCCGTGGCGGTAAATTCCGCAAAATGCGTCGATCGCGTGGGGGGGAGACCATCAATGAGAAGAGAAAGCTCGATTCATGGCCAGTGGTCCTCGAAGCTGGTGTTCGTGCTGGCGGCCACCGGGTCGGCGGTCGGTCTGGGTAATATTTGGCGCTTTCCCTATATCGCCGGAGAGAACGGCGGCGGCGCTTTCGTGCTCATCTATCTGGCCTGCATCCTGCTGATCGGCCTGCCGATCATGATGGCGGAAATCGCGCTGGGCAGGCGCGGGCGGCAAAGCCCCATCAACACCATGGCCACCCTGTCCCGGGAAGAAGGGCTGCATCGGGCCTGGGGGTTCGTCGGCTGGCTCGGCGTGGCGGCGGGTTTCATCATCCTCTCTTACTACAGCGTGATCGCCGGCTGGTCGCTTTCCTATGTCTTCAGGGCCGGCGGCGGTGCCTTCACCGGCCTGGACGCGGACGGGGTCAGGGGCATGTTCGAGTCGTTGGTGAGCGATCCCGAACGGCTGCTGGCCTGGCATACCCTGTTCATGATCATGAATGTCCTGGTGGTGGCCAGGGGGGTGCGCTCCGGCCTTGAGAAGGCCGTCAAGTTCCTCATGCCGGCGCTGCTCGGATTGCTGCTGCTCCTGGTCGGCTATTCCATGAGTCAGGGGCATTTCATGGAGGGGGTCAGCTTCCTGTTCAAGCCGGACTGGAGCGAAGTGACCGGCGACACCATCCTGTTGGCCATGGGGCAGGCCTTCTTCACCCTTAGCCTGGGCATGGGCGCCATCATGATCTACGGCTCCTATCTGAGCTCCAGGGCCTCCATCTTCAAGACCTCTGCCATGGTGGTGTCGGCGGATACCGCCGTCGCCCTGCTGGCAGGTCTGGCCATTTTCCCCATCGTTTTTGCCGGCGGTCTGGCACCCGGTGAAGGCCCCGGGCTGATCTTCATCACCCTGCCCATGGCCTTTGCGGAGATGCCGGGCGGGTTGGTCTTCGGCACCTTGTTCTTCCTGTTGCTGGTCACGGCGGCCTGGACCTCATCCATTTCCCTGATGGAGCCGGCGGTGGCCTGGCTGGTGGAAAATCGGGGCCTTGACCGGCCCATGGCCGCGGTGATCGTGGGCGGGATCGCCTGGTTCCTGGGGTTGGGTACGATCCTCTCCTTCAGCCTGTGGTCCAACCCCATCGGCTTCAATCTGACCCTCGGGGGTGAAGCCCTGTTCATCGGCGGCACCCTGTTCGAGATGGCGGATTACCTGACCTCCAATATCATGCTGCCCCTGGGCGGCCTGCTGATCGCCCTGTTCGTGGGCTGGCGCATGACCCAGCGTTCCGTGGAGGACGAACTGGGTCTGCACAGCCGGGCCTTTTTCAGGGCATGGTATTATGTCCTGCGCTTCGCCGCCCCGATCGGCATCCTGCTGGTCTTCCTCAAGGCGGTCAATCTCATCTGATATCCAGGGGAGCTTCATGCCTTCCATAAGTCGTCATGCGCTGGTGCCTTATACGCCCAAGGAGATGTTTGATCTGGTGAATGACGTGGAGGCCTATCCGCGCTTTCTACCCGGGTGCCGCAGCTCGGCTGTGCTGTCGGCCAATGAGGATGAGGTGAAGGCCAGCATCGAGCTGGCCAAGGGTGCCGTGGGCAAGTCGTTCACCACCCGTAATCGGCTGCAGCGCAACAAGATGATCGAGATGCGGCTGGTGGAAGGGCCGTTCCGGCATCTGGAGGGTTTCTGGCGCTTCGATGCCATGAGTGACACCGCCAGTCGGGTGTCCCTGGATCTGGAGTTCGAATTTTCCAACCGGATCATGAGCATGGCCTTTGGTCCGATATTCCATCAGCTCGCCAATACCCTGGTGGACTCCTTCGTGAAGCGGGCACGGGAGGTCTACGGTGTCCGATGAACGGCTCCGGGTGGAGGTTGCCTATGCCCGCTCCGACCGGCAGTGGGTCCTGGAGGTTTCTCTGCCCCAGGGCGCAACGGTGGAAGACGCCATCCGCGAGTCCGGTATTCTGGACAAGGTGCCGGAGATCGACCTGGCGGTGAACAAGGTGGGTGTCTACGGCAAGCTCGCCAAGCTCAATGCCGTGCTGAACCAGCGTGACCGGGTGGAGATCTACCGGCCATTGATCGCGGACCCCAAACAGGTCCGCAAGAAGCGTGCTGCCGAAGGCAAGGCTATGAAGAAAGGCGCAGGGGAGGCCTGACGCCTCCCCCCTCATGCCGGGATCGACTACGCCCGCGTCACTCTCGCAGCCCGCTGTCCTCGATCCCCGACACCAGACCGCCTTCGAAGAAGATAATGGCCCGTCGATGCACTGCCGTGCCGTTCCCGGGCCGATGGTAGTACACGTAATCCCATCGGCTCTCGCCCTGGAAGGGGTCCCTCAGCACCGGCTCTCCCAGCAGGAATCGGACCTGCCGCTGGGTCATCCCGACCTGTACCTGTTCCAGTCGGCTCTCCTCGATGGCATTGCCCTGCTGCACGTCCGGTCGATGCACGGACAGCAGTCCGCTACCGCACCCCTGCAGTAATCCGCCAATGAGGATAGAATAAAGAATCAGTCTTGCCATAATTGCGTCCTGTGGGCCGTGAGTTGCAAGATGGGCCTCGTTCCGAAAACCAATAGCGCGGGATTCTACACCAGGTGTCGGATCATCTCGCATGGAGATCAAATCCCATGGAAACCCAAGAGCTCAAGAAGGCCGGACTCAAGGTGACGCTGCCCCGCGTGAAGATCCTGCAGATCCTGGAAACCGCGGAAGACCACCATATGAGCGCGGAGACCATCTACCGCCAACTGTTGTCGGCGGGCGAGGAGATCGGTCTGGCAACAGTCTATCGGGTGCTCACCCAGTTCGAGGCGGCCGGTCTGGTCAGTCGTCATCACTTCGAGGGCAATCAGGCGGTCTTTGAACTGGAGCGCGGGCGTCATCATGATCATATCGTGTGCATGAAGTGTGGTCGCGTGGATGAGTTCGTGGACCCGATCATTGAGGAACGCCAGAAGGCCATCGCCGAGAAACTGGGGTACACCATTCAGGACCACGCCCTGATCATTTATGGTGAGTGCAGCCAGGGCGGCTGCCCCAAGAAGCAGGAACCGGGTCTGGGGAACTGATCAGTCGGTCGATGCCCGGGTCATCATCTCCCGGGCATGGGCCAGACTCCGCTCGGTGATCTCGACGCCGCCCAGCATCCTGGCCAGTTCCCGGACCCGGTGTTCGTCCGCCAGTGAGCGGATGCGCGTGGTGGTGTGATCCTTGCCCTTGTGCTTCTTCACCTGCAGATGCTGATGGGCCTGGGCCGCCACCTGAGGCAGATGGGTCACGCACAACACTTGACGGTGCCGGCCCAGACTCCGTAGCTGGCGCCCCACCACTTCGGCCACCCCGCCGCCTATTCCCGTATCCACCTCGTCGAAAACCAGGGTGGCGATGGGCAGGGCATGGGCTGCGATCATCTGGATGGCGAGGCTGATGCGGGAGAGTTCGCCACCGGAGACCACCTTGGTCAGGGGCTGCAGGGGCTGGCCGGGATTGGCGCTGACCATGAACTCCACCCGATCCATGCCGTGTGAGGAAGGGTGCCCCCTGCCGTCATCCTCCACACTGCACGCAAAGCGCCCACCTTCCATACCCAGGCCCTGCATGGCCTGGGTGACGGCTTGCGATAGCCGATCCGCTGCCCGACGGCGGGCATCCGAGAGTGCGGTGGCCTGACGCAGGCAGGTCTGCAGTGCCTGTTCTACCGCTTTTGCCAGGGTTTCCAGGTTGTCGCCGCCTTCTTCCAGCCGATTCAGTTCCGTTTCCAGTGTTTGCAGCAGGTGGGGCAGGGTGGTGGGTTCCACCCGGTGCTTGCGGGCCAGGTCCTGAGCGGCGGCCATGCGGGATTCGAGAAAATTCAGCCGCGCCGGGTCCATCTCCAGGCCATCGGCATAGCGGCGCAGCCAGTCGGCGGCCTCGCGGATCTGTATCTGGGCGGCTGCCAGCAGTTCCCGCGGTTCTGCCAGACGGCTGTCCAGGGGCTGCAGATGTTCAATGTCACTGCAAAAGCGCCCCACCAGGGATTCGGCACTGCCGTCGGCTTCATAAAGGCTCTGGTAGGCGGTCTCCGCTACCTCCAGCAGGCGCCCGGCATGGGCCAAGCGGCCGTGTTCTTCCTCGATCCGTTCCAGTTCCCCTGCCGCCAGGTCCAGGGCCTTGAGTTCATCGCTTTGGAATCGCAGCAATTCCCGACGTGCCTCTCGCGCCTCGCCGTCCTCGCTCAGCGTCGCCAGCCGGTGGGCCGCCTTTTGCCAGATGCCGTGATCGCGGGCCATGGCGGTCAGCAGTTCCAGATGATCGGCGTAGTCGTCGAGGATGCGTCGCTGCACGTCCCGGCGCAGCAGGGATTGGTGGGCATGCTGACCATGGATGTCCACCAGCATCTCGCCCAGGGTCTTGAGGGATTGCAGGGTGACCGCCGAACCATTGATCCAGGCCCGGCTCTTGCCGTCCCGGCCGATGACCCGCCGGATCAGGCAATCTTCCGTCGCCAGACCCTGCTCCTCCAGCCAGGCACCGGCGGTCGCCTCCCGGCTGATGTCGAAATGGGCACTGATCTCGGCCCGTTCCGCGCCGTGGCGGACGGTGGTGCTGTCGGCCCGGTCGCCCAGGACCAGACCCAGGGCATCCACGAGGATGGATTTGCCTGCCCCGGTCTCCCCGGTCAGCGCGGTCATGCCCGCGGACAGGTCCAGGGACAGTTCATCGACGATGGCGAAATCTCGGATCTGTATGTGGGTCAGCACGGTCGGGATTCGCGGTTGCGGGTTGTGGGCGTGTCGCGGGGTGGCGGCCCTGATGTCTGTGAGAGGTTAAAGAGAAAATGCCCTCGAAGAAAGAGGGCGTGACCATTTTATTGTATGTTTGAACAGTGTTGTGTTGGGGTCAGGGCTGTTCCCCCCAGCCCAGTTTCACCCTCAGGATCTGCAGATAGTCATAGCCGGTGGGGTGGATCAGCCGCAGCTTGCGGGGCTTGGGCTCGATCACGATCCGGTCCAGGGGCTCCATGTCGAAGGTGTCCTGACCATCGAAGGCCACTTGGGCCAGGGTGCGGCTATGCTCGTTGACCGCGATCTCGATACGGTTGCCGGCCGGGACCACCAGGGGGCGATTGCTCAGGCCATGGGGGCAGATCGGCACCATGACCACGGCCTCCAGGCAGGGGGAGAGGATGGGACCGCCGCCCGACAGGGCATAGGCGGTGGAGCCGGTGGGGGTGGCCACCACCATGCCGTCAGCCCGCTGGGTGTTGACGAAACGGCCGTTGATCCAGGTATCGAATTCGATCATGCGGATGGCATCTCGGATGTGCAGGACCACGTCGTTCAAGGCGTCCTGGGCCGCCACCACGTCATCCCCCCGCATCAGGCGGGCATGCAGCATGCTGCGCCGATCTTCCACATAGAGCCCGGAGAGGATCTCGTCCAGTCGCCCCAGCATCTCGTGGGGCGAGACATCCACCAGAAAGCCCAAGCGGCCGGCGTTGATGCCCAGCAGGGGGACCTCCGCATCCACCAGGGTGCGGGCCGCACCCAAAAAGGTGCCGTCACCGCCCACCACGATGGCCAGGTCCGCTTCGGCAGCCATCCGTGTCCGTGTCGCCGGTTCGCCGCCAAGGGTGTCGTCCTCCAGCCAGGGCAGGACGGTGTCATCCAGCAGGATGCGGCGCTGATGGTGCTGTAGATGCCCGATCAGGGCCTCCAGGATGTGCCCCAGGCGCTGCTCGTGAGTCTTGGCAATGATGCCGATGGTGTGAAAGGACGGATTCATGGGAGGGATTATGGTGGAAATACGTGGTGAGTGGCGAGTATCGGCACGCCACTAGCCACTGGCCGTTTCCTTGAGTAACATGCTGACCCTGGCACTCACACTCAACGAGTGCCAGGGTGGACCATTGAAGACATCCTCGACAAGATCATCGCAGGCCCTTTCCGAACGTGCCCGACGGCTGCTGCGGGCGCTGGTGGAGAGCTATGTGCGCGACGGACAGCCGGTGGGGTCCCGTACCCTGGCCCGCACGGCCGGGCTGGATCTCAGTCCTGCGTCCATCCGCAACGTCATGGCGGATCTGGAGGATCTCGGGCTGGTCAGTTCCCCCCATACCTCGGCGGGACGGATACCCACTTCGCTGGGTTATCGCCTGTTCGTGGATTCCCTGCTGGAGGTCAAGCCGCTGGACAGCGCCGAGGTGCATACGCTCAAGCAGCGCCTCACCCCCGACATGGATACCAAGGCCCTGGTGGAGTCTGCATCGGATCTGCTTTCGGCCGTGACCCAGATGGCCGGGATGGTGCGGGTGCCCCGGCGCGATCATGCCGCCCTGAGCCAGATCGAGTTTCTCAAGCTGTCCGGGCGCCAGGTGCTGGCCATCCTGGTGATGAACAAGCGGGAGGTGCAGAACCGCATCCTGGATCTGGACCGGGAGTACTCCCATGCCGAATTGCAGCAGATGGCCAACTATCTCAACCAGCATCTGATCGGGCGAGATCTGCGGCAGGCCCGGGAACAGATCCTCAAGGAGATGAAGGCCGTCCGCGAGCACATGAATACTCTCATGTTGGCCGCCATCGAGTTGGGGGAAAAGGCCTTTTGCGACGATGAAGGTGCGGACGACCTGGTCTTTGCCGGTCAGATCCACCTCATGGACTACGCGGAACTCTCCAGCGTGGAGAAGTTGCGCAACCTGTTCGAGGCCTTCAACGAAAAAAGGCAGCTACTCACCCTGCTGGACAATTGCATCAGTGCCGAAGGGGTTCAGATCTTCATCGGCCAGGAATCGGGGCACCAGATGCTGGATGACTGCAGCGTGGTGACGGCCCCCTACAGCGTGGGTGGCAGGATCGTGGGGGTGCTGGGGGTGATCGGTCCCACCCGCATGGCCTACGAGCGCATCATCCCGGTGGTGGATATCACCGCCAGGCTGCTGGGTGCGGCCTTGAATTCCCGTAACTGAAGTCCCACATACATGTGGCATGCGCTCATCGGAATCATCGCCGGTGAGCGATTGCTTTTGCCGGAACACACCAAGACATGAGCGGATCGGAGCTTTCCATGGCGAACGAGGAACAAGTCGAAAACCCCCAGCATGAACAGGCGCCCGCGGCCCCTGAAGAGAAGGCGCCGGAATTCAGTCCCGGGGCGCTGCTCAAGCAGCTGGAAGAGGCACAGAAACAGGCCCAGGACCACTGGGACAAGCTGGTACGTACCCAGGCCGAGCTGGAAAACCTGCGCAAGCGCATGAGCCGGGATGTGGAGAATGCCCACAAGTTCGCCCTGGAACGCTTCGCCGGTGAACTGCTGCCGGTGAAGGACAGCCTGGAGATGGGGCTGGACGCCACCCGGGGCGAGGCCGATCTGAACAAGATCCGCGAGGGTACCGAGCTGACCCTGAAGATGCTGGAGCAGGTGATGTCCAAGCAGGGCATCGAGACGGTGGATCCCGCCGGCCTGCGCTTCGATCCGGAGCGGCATCAGGCCATGTCCATGCAGGAAAATGCCGAGCTGGAGCCCAACACCGTCATGGCCGTGCTGCAGAAGGGCTACGCCCTCAACGACCGCCTGCTGCGCCCTGCCATGGTGATCGTCAGCAAGGCGCCGGCGGCCGGAGGCGAATAGCCGACGGGGGGATTTTCGGCCGGGGCTTGAAAAGGTCCGACGCCACCCCCATCAAGCGGTTAACCCCGGAATTCACGGCATTGACAGACATTTGAACATTTTTGGAGAAACACATGGGCAAGATCATCGGTATTGACCTGGGCACCACCAATTCCTGCGTCGCCATCATGGAAGGCGGCAGCGCCAAGGTCATTGAAAACGCCGAGGGTGGTCGTACCACCCCCTCCATTGTGGCCTTTGCCGAAGACGGCGAGGTGCTGGTGGGCCAGTCCGCCAAGCGCCAGGCGGTCACCAACCCCCAGAACACCCTGTTTGCGGTCAAGCGTCTGATCGGACGCCGCTTCGAAGAACCCGAAGTGCAGAAGGACATCAAGCTGGTGCCCTACAAGATCGTCAAGGCGGACAACGGCGACGCCTGGGTGGATGTGCGCGGCAAGAAGATGGCCGCTCCGGAAATCTCCGCCCGCGTCCTGCAGAAGATGAAGAAGACCGCCGAGGACTATCTGGGCGAGCCGGTCACCGAGGCCGTGATCACCGTGCCGGCCTACTTCAACGACTCCCAGCGTCAGGCCACCAAGGACGCCGGCAAGATCGCCGGTCTGGAAGTCAGACGCATCATCAACGAGCCCACCGCCGCCGCCCTGGCCTATGGCCTGGACAAAAAGCGCGGTGACAGCAAGGTGGCGGTCTATGACCTGGGTGGTGGTACCTTCGATATCTCCATCATCGAGATCGCGGAAGTGGACGGCGAGCACCAGTTCGAGGTGCTGGCCACCAACGGCGATACCTTCCTCGGTGGCGAGGACTTCGACTCCCGCCTGATCGAATACCTGGCGGCCGAGTTCAAGAAGGAGCAGGGCATTGACCTGACCGGCGACCCGCTGGCCATGCAGCGCCTGAAGGAGGCCGCAGAGAAGGCCAAGATCGAGCTGTCCTCCAGCCAGCAGACCGACGTCAATCTGCCCTACATCACCGCCGACAACACCGGGCCCAAGCACCTGAACATCAAGGTCTCCCGGGCCAAGCTCGAAGCCCTGGTGGAAGAGCTGGTCAGGCGCACCATCGAACCCTGCAAGGTGGCCCTGAAAGATGCGGGCCTGTCCGTGTCCCAGATCGATGACGTGATCCTGGTGGGCGGTCAGACCCGCATGCCCAAGGTGCAGGAGGCGGTGAAGGACTTCTTCGGCAAGGAGCCGCGTCGTGACGTCAACCCCGACGAGGCAGTGGCCGTGGGCGCCGCGATCCAGGGCGGCGTGCTGGGCGGTGACGTGAAGGACGTGCTGTTGCTGGACGTCAGCCCCCTGTCCCTGGGTATCGAGACCCTGGGCGGCGTGATGACCAAGCTGATCGAGAAGAACACCACCATCCCCACCAAGGCCTCCCAGGTCTTTTCCACTGCCGATGACAATCAGACGGCGGTGACGGTGCATGTGCTGCAGGGTGAGCGCGAAGTGGCTCATGCCAACAAGTCCCTGGGCCGTTTCGACCTGGCGGATATCCCGCCGGCGCCCCGCGGCGTACCCCAGATCGAGGTGGTATTCGATATCGATGCCAACGGCATCCTCAACGTCTCCGCCAAGGACAAGGCCACCGGCAAGCAGCAGTCCATCATCATCAAGGCCTCTTCCGGCCTGAACGATGACGAGATCGAGCGCATGGTGAAGGATGCCGAGGCCCACGCCGAGGAAGACAAGCGCTTCCACGAACTGGTGGGCGTGCGCAATCAGGCGGATAACCTGATCCATTCGGTGGAGAAGACCCTCAAGGACATGGGCGACAAGGTGGAGGCCGGCGAGAAGAGCGCCATCGAATCCGCTGTCAGCGCCCTGCGGGATGCCATGAAGGGTGACGACAAGGCGGTCATCGAAGAGCGGACCCAGAAACTGTCCGAGGCCTCCGGCAAGCTGGCGGAACGCATGTATGCCCAGCAGCCTGAAGGTGCCGCCGCCGAAGATGCCGGCGACACCCAGGGCCAGGCCGGCAGCAAGGGTGCCCGGGACGATGTGGTGGACGCCGAGTTCGAAGAAGTGGACGATAAGAAGAAGTGACGGTCAGGGCCCGTTCCAGGACGGGCCTTTTCCACGGCATCCGGGTCCGTTGACCGGCAGGTGCCCTCAAAAGGGGCATGTGCCGGTCTGCGGGCTTTAACGTTTCTGCAAGACCCACGGTAATCATGGCAAAACGCGACTATTACGAAGTCCTGGGGGTGGCGAAGAACGCCAGCGAGGACGCACTCAAGAAGGCCTTCCGCCGGTTGGCCATGAAATATCATCCCGACCGGAACCCCGGGGACAAGCAGGCGGAAGAACACTTCAAGGAGGCCAAGGAGGCCTACGAGGTGCTGTCCGATGCCCGTAAGCGGGCCGCCTATGACCAGTTCGGGCATGCCGGCGTTGAGGGTGCTGCCGGTGCCGGCCGTGGGGGACCGGGAGGCGGCAGTTTCAGCGATATCTTCGAGGATCTGTTCGGCGACATCTTCGGGGGTGCCGGTGGGCGCGGCGGCAGCAATGCCTTCCGTGGTGCGGACCTGCAGTACAACCTGGAAATGACCCTGGAAGAGGCCGTCTTCGGCACCGAGGTGAAGATCCGTGTCCCCACCTTGGTGAGTTGCAAGACCTGTAACGGTTCGGGCGCCGAGCCCGGCACCAGCCCCGAGACCTGCCCGACCTGTAACGGGATCGGGCGGGTACGCATGCAGCAGGGTTTCTTCTCGGTGCAGCAGACCTGCCCGAGGTGTCGCGGCACCGGCAAGATCATCGCCAAGCCGTGCGGAACCTGCCGGGGGCAGGGCCGCGTGGAGGAGCGTCGTACCCTGAGCGTGGCCATTCCCGCCGGTGTGGACAGCGGCGACCGTATCCGGCTGTCCGGAGAAGGGGAGGCAGGGGTCAACGGCGGGCCGTCCGGGGATCTGTACGTGCAGGTCCACGTCAAACCCCATAAGCTGTTCACCCGCAAGGGCAGCGATCTGTTCTGCGAGGTACCCATCAGCTTCGCCGTCGCCACCCTGGGCGGTGATTTGGAGATCCCCACCCTCAAGGGTCGGGTGGCCCTGAAGATCCCCGCCGAGACTCAGTCCGGGCGGCTGTTCCGCCTGCGGGGCAAGGGTGTCAGGTCCGTCCACGGCGGCGCCGAGGGTGACCTGATCTGCAGTGTCAAGGTGGAGACGCCGGTGAACCTCACCAAGGAGCAGAGGGAGCTGTTGCAGCAGTTTGATGCCGCCATGCAGGCGGGCGGTCAGAAGCACAGCCCCCAGCATGAGGGCTGGCTGGATGGGGTGAAGGGTTTCTTTGAAGATCTGAAATTCTGGAGAAAGTCATGAGCGCGGTACGCGTAGCCATTGTCGGTGCCGGGGGGCGCATGGGGCGTACCCTGATCGAGGCGGCGGTCTTGGCCCCGGGGCTGGAGCCCACCGTGGCCACGGAGATGCCGTCCAGCTCCCTGCTGGGTTCCGACATCGGTGAGCTGGCCGGCCTGGGCCGTCTGGGTGTGTTGCTGGAGTCGGACCCGGCGGCCGCCGTGGACCGGTTCGATGTGCTGGTGGACTTTACCCGTCCGGAGGGTTCCCTGGCCCATCTGGAGATTTGTCGCCGGGCGGGCAAGGCCATGGTGATCGGGACCACCGGGTTCACCGATGAACAAAAGGCCGTCATCCGCAAGGCTGCACAAGAGATCCCCGTGGTCTTTGCGCCCAACATGAGCGTGGGGGTCAACCTGTGCCTCAAGCTGCTGGATCTGGCGGCCCGGGTGTTGGGTGACGAGGTGGATATCGAGATCATCGAGGCCCATCATCGGCACAAGGTGGATGCCCCTTCCGGTACCGCCCTGCGCATGGGTGAGGTGGTGGCCGATGCCTTGGGGCGCGATCTGAAGACCTGCGCCGTCTACGGCCGGGAAGGGGTGACGGGCGAGCGGGACCGGCAGACCATCGGTTTTGAGACCATCCGGGCCGGTGACATCGTGGGCGAGCATACGGTGATGTTTGCCGGATTGGGGGAGCGGGTGGAGATCACTCACAAGGCCTCCAGCCGCATGACCTTCGCCAAGGGGGCCATGCGCGCCGCCGCCTGGCTCAATGGGCGGCCGGCAGGGCTGTACGACATGCAGGACGTGCTGGGACTGGCCGGTTAAGCCGCCCCGGCGGCGGGGCTCATTGGACGAAATGGCCCTGATCCGCTAGAATTTGTGCCATTCAACAGGTCTTGAAATCCCTGACAGGGCTGGTTGGGTCTCCCAACCCGCCCTGTTTCTATGTGTGCCGGAGGACTCTTTGAGAACCACACCCGCCTTGCTGGCTTTGGAAGATGGCAGTCTGTTTCACGGTTACGCCCTGGGTGCGGAAGGAACCACCGTGGGTGAAGTCGTGTTCAATACATCCATGACCGGTTATCAGGAAATCCTCACGGATCCCTCCTATTCGCGTCAGATGGTGACGCTCACCTATCCCCACATCGGCAATACCGGCATCAATCCCGAAGATGAAGAGGCCGCCGGGCCCCAGGCCGCCGGCCTGATCGTCCGCCACGTGCCTGCGCGCATGTCCAGCTGGCGTGCCGCCGAATCCCTGCCCGACTACCTCAAGCGTCACGGTATCGTCGCCATCACCGGCGTGGACACCCGTCGCCTGACCCGCCTGCTGCGGGAAAAGGGCGCCCAGAACGGCTGCATCATGGCCGGCGAGGTGGACGAGGCCAAGGCCTTGGAGGCCGCCCGTGCCTTCCCGGGCATCAACGGCATGGATCTGGCGAAGACCGTTACCACGGCAGCGGCGTACGAATGGACGGAAGGTAGCTGGGCCCTGGGCGAAGGTTATCGCCCGGGACCTGCCGAGCGTCCTTTCCATGTGGTCTGCTACGACTTCGGCGTCAAGCGCAACATGCTGCGTCTGCTGGCGGATCGGGGGTGCCGGATTACCGTCGTGCCCGGTACCAGTACCGCCGAGGAGATTCTGGCCCTGAACCCGGACGGCGTCCTGCTTTCCAACGGCCCCGGTGACCCGGCTCCGTGCGACTATGCCATCCGCGGCATCCAGGGACTGCTGGAAAAAAATGTTCCCCTGTACGGTATCTGCCTGGGGCATCAGCTGCTGGGACTGTCCGTGGGCGCCAAGTCCGTGAAGATGAAGTTCGGCCATCACGGTGCCAATCATCCCGTCCAGGATCTGGCCACCGGGAAGGTGATGATCTCCAGTCAGAACCACGGCTTTGCCATCGACGAGCAGACCCTGCCGGGCAATGCCCGCGCGGGCCACCGTTCCCTGTTCGACGGGACCTTGCAGGGCATCGAACTGACCGACCGTCCGGCCCTGAGCTTCCAGGGACACCCGGAGGCGAGCCCCGGTCCCGAGGACGTGGCGCCGCAGTTCGACCGGTTCATCGACATGATGCGAGCCCATCAGGGCTGAGGACTCGGCGTGTCATGAAGTACTTTCCAAGCGTCGTCCGGGCCTGCTCGTTTCGATTTGGATGGCGCTGCTACGGCACCTGATCCGACCCATAAAGACCGCCCCCCATTTTGCCCGCCGGCGCCCCTGAAGGCGCCGGGCTGTTCACGGTAGGACACCCATGCCAAAGAGAACCGACATCCAGAGTATCCTCATCATAGGCGCCGGCCCCATCGTCATCGGCCAGGCCTGTGAGTTTGACTACTCCGGTGCCCAGGCCTGCAAGGCCCTGCGCGAAGAGGGTTACCGGGTCATCCTGGTGAATTCCAACCCGGCCACCATCATGACCGACCCGGAGATGGCCGATGCCGTCTATATCGAGCCGGTGGAGTGGAAGACCGTTGCCCGCATCATCGAACGGGAGCGCCCGGACGCGGTCCTGCCCACCATGGGCGGGCAGACCGCCCTCAACTGTGCCCTGGATCTGGCCCGCAACGGCGTGCTGGAACAGTTCGGCGTGGAACTGATCGGCGCCACCGAAGACGCCATCGACATGGCCGAGGACCGGGAACGCTTCCGTCAGGCCATGGACGAGATCGGCCTGGCCTCACCCATGGCCTTCATGGTCAACAGCTGGGAAGAGGCCCAACGGGTGCAGCCGGAGATCGGTTATCCCATCATCATCCGCCCGTCCTTCACCATGGGCGGCAGCGGCGGCGGCATCGCCTACAACCGGGAAGAATACGAAGAGATCGTCAGGCGCGGCCTGGACCTGTCCCCGGTCAACGAGGTGCAGGTGGAGGAATCCGTGCTGGGCTGGAAGGAGTACGAGATGGAGGTGGTCCGCGACCGTGCGGACAACTGCATCATCATCTGCTCCATCGAGAACCTGGATCCCATGGGCGTCCATACCGGTGACTCCATCACCGTGGCCCCGGCCCAGACCCTGACGGACAAGGAATACCAGATCATGCGCAACGCCTCCCTGGCGGTGCTGCGCAAGATCGGTGTGGATACCGGCGGTTCCAACGTGCAGTTCGCTGTGAATCCGCAGGACGGTCGTCTGGTGGTCATCGAGATGAATCCCCGGGTGTCCCGCTCCTCGGCCCTGGCCTCCAAGGCCACCGGCTTCCCCATCGCCAAGGTGGCGGCCAAGCTGGCCGTGGGCTTCACCCTGGATGAGCTTCGCAACGAGATCACCGGCGGGGTGACCCCGGCCTCCTTCGAGCCGTCCATCGATTACGTGGTGACCAAGATTCCTCGGTTCACCTTCGAGAAGTTCCCCAGCGCGAAGGCCAAGCTGACGACCCAGATGAAGTCCGTGGGTGAGGCCATGGCCATCGGCCGTACCTTCCAGGAATCTTTCCAGAAGGCCCTGCGCAGCCTGGAGACCGGCAGTGACGGTCTCAACGAGATGGTGGATCTGAACGGAGAAGACGCCGAGTCCACCATCCGCAGCGAACTGGCGGATGCCGGTCCCGAGCGCATCTGGTACGTGGCCGATGCCTTCCGTTTCGGTCTGACCCTGGAGCAGGTGCATGAGCTCAGCCGCGTCGATCCCTGGTTCCTGGCCCAGATCCAGGAGCTGGTGGACATCGAGCAGGACCTCAAGACCCGATCTCTGAAAGACCTGGATCGTCAGACCCTGTTCACCCTCAAGCAGTACGGTTTCTCCGACCGCCGTCTGGCCAAGCTGCTCAACGAGACCGAACGGACCGTGCGTGCCTATCGCCACGAGTTGGGCATCCACCCCGTTTACAAGCGGGTGGATTCCTGTGCCGCCGAGTTCGCCTCCACCACCGACTACATGTACTCCACCTATGAGGAAGAGTGCGAGGCCAACCCCTCCGGCCGCGAGAAGATCATGGTGCTGGGCGGCGGCCCCAACCGTATCGGGCAGGGGATCGAGTTCGACTACTGCTGCGTGCATGCCGCCCTGGCCATGCGCGAGGACGGGTATGAGACCATCATGGTCAACTGCAACCCGGAGACCGTTTCCACCGACTACGATACCTCCGACCGGCTGTTCTTCGAACCGCTGACCCTGGAGGACGTGCTGGAGATCGTGCACCTGGAAAAACCCAAGGGCATCATCATCCAGTTTGGTGGCCAGACCCCGCTGAAGCTGGCCCGGGACCTGGAGGCCGCCGGTGCGCCGGTGATCGGCACCACCCCCGATTGCATCGACCTGGCGGAGGACCGGGAGCGCTTCCAGCAGCTGATCGAGAAGCTGGAACTGGTCCAGCCTCCCAACCGCACCGCCCGCAGCGTGGACGAGGCGGTACGTCACGCCGAGGCCATCGGCTATCCGGTGGTGGTACGCCCCTCCTACGTGCTGGGCGGCCGCGCCATGGAGATCGTCTATAACGAGTCCGATCTGCGGCGCTACATGCGTGACGCGGTGAAGGTGTCCAATGATGCGCCGGTGCTGCTGGATCGCTTCCTGGATGATGCCGTGGAGGTGGACGTGGACGCCATCTGCGACGGCAAGGACGTACTCATCGGCGGCATCATGCAGCATATCGAACAGGCCGGTGTGCATTCCGGTGACTCTGCCTGTTCCCTGCCGCCCTACAGCCTGAGCATGGCGCTGCAGGACGAGATCATCGCACAGGTGCGCAAGATGGCTTTGGCCCTGGGTGTGGTGGGACTGATGAATACCCAGTTTGCCATTCAGCGGGACCGCATCTTCGTGCTGGAGGTGAACCCCCGCGCTTCCCGTACCGTGCCCTTCGTCTCCAAGGCCGTCGGCATGCCTCTGGCCAAGATCGCCGCCCGCTGCATGGCCGGCCGCTCTCTGGTGGAGCAGGGCGCCACCCGGACCGTGGTACCTGACTACTATTCGGTGAAGGAAGCCGTTTTCCCCTTCATCAAGTTCCCCGGCGTGGACCCCATTCTCGGCCCCGAGATGAAGTCCACCGGTGAGGTCATGGGCATGGGCCGCAGCTTCCCCGAGGCCTTTGCCAAGAGCCAGCTGGGTGCAGGCGTCAAGCTGCCCGAGACCGGCAAGGCCTTCATCAGCGTGCGCGAGGTGGACAAGCCCGGCATCATCCAGGTGGCGAAGGAGCTGGTCGCCCATGGTTTCGAGCTGATCGCCACCCAGGGTACCGCCCAGGCCCTGGAGGACGCCGGCGTGGCCTGCGCGCGCATCAACAAGGTGACCGAAGGTCGTCCCCATATCGTCGATATGATCAAGAACGACGAGATCAGCCTGATCATCAACACCACCGAAGGTAAGCAGGCCATCGCGGATTCCTTCACGATCCGCCGCGAGGCCCTGCAGCACAAGGTGACCTATACCACCACCCTGGCCGGCGCCTATGCCACGGTCCAGGCCCTGGAATACCTGGACAGCGACCAGGTGTACTGCCTGCAGGACATGCACAAGGAGATCCGCTCATGAACAAGACGCCTTTGACGGTACGTGGGGCCGAATTGCTCAAGGCGGAGTTGCAGCGCCTCAAGAGCGAGGATCGTCCGCGGGTGATTGCCGCCATTGCCGAGGCCCGTGCCCATGGCGATCTGAAGGAAAATGCCGAATACCATGCCGCACGGGAGCAGCAGGGGTTCATCGAAGGACGTATCAAGGATCTGGAGGCCAAGCTCTCCAACGCACAGATCATCGACGTGACCACCCTCAGTGCCGGCGGCAAGGTGGTCTTTGGCGCCACCGTCAAACTGGTGGACCTGGATTCGGACGTGGAGGTGACCTACCAGATCGTGGGGGACGACGAGGCCGACATCAAGGCGGGCCTGATTTCGGTGAACTCACCCATCGCCCGGGCCCTGATCGGCAAGCATGAAGGGGACGAGATCCACTTCAGCGCCCCGGGCGGGGAGAAACACTTCGAGATCCTGGCGGTACACTACCGTTGATGGCCGCGGACAGCCCTTCTCCCCCGGGGAGAAGGGCTGCGGGATTCAGGGCAGTTCGATCACCGGCTTTTCCGGATTGCGTCGGAACAGGGTGGCGATGAATCCCACCCGCTGTACCAGTTCCGCCCCGGTTTGCCCGCAGATTTCACTGACCGCCGCATCTCGCTGCTCCCGATCGCCGATGGCCACTTTGATCTTGATGAGTTCATGGTGATCCAGCGCCCGGCGGATTTCCTCCATGACCGGTTCGGTGAGGCCGTTGCGGCCGAGGCTGACCACGGGTTTACGGGAGTGCGCCAGGGCACGCAGGTGCTTGATGTGTCTTTCGATGGGCATGTCAGGGAAAATCCGCAAGAATAACCAAGGCGCGGGAGGTTCCCGCGAGATGACAGGGCGGCCGGGGCATGCGGGCCGTTCCAGGGATGCCGAGTCTAGCATGCACTCACCCGCTGTAGGAGTCTGACCCCGGGCAACATCGCCCGCCGATCCGACGTCCGCAGGAAGTAACCCCCGGAAACCCGTACCCATGGCACGCAGCAAGACCAGTAGCCGCTGGCTCAAGGAACATTTCAGCGATCCCTTCGTCCAGAAGGCGCAGCAGGAAGGCTGGCGCTCCCGCGCCGTCTACAAGCTGCAGGAGATCCAGGCCCGCGACCGGATTATCCGGCCCGGCATGCAGGTGCTGGACCTGGGCGCCGCCCCCGGCGGCTGGACCCAGTTCGCCGTCGGCGAGGTGGGTCGCAAGGGCCGGGTGATCGCCTCCGATATCCTGCCCATGGATGTCATTGAGGGGGTGACGTTCATCCAGGGGGATTTTCACGAGGAGGACGTCCTGGAGGCCATCCTCGCCGCCCTGGGGGGTGAGCCGGCAGACCTTGTAATCTGCGACATGGCCCCCAATACCAGTGGTGTGGAGGCCGTGGATCAGCCTCGGGCCATGTACCTGGCGGAGCTGGCCCTGGATACGGCAGGCCGGGTGTTGAAACCCGGCGGTGATTTCCTGGTCAAACTTTTCCACGGGGCGGGTTTTGACGATTACGTGAAGACCCTGCGCGGACGGTTCGAAAAGGTCCAGATCCGCAAGCCCGAGGCGTCACGCTCCCGATCGCGGGAAGTATATGCGTTGGCCAGGGGCGTCAAACTGGTGTAAGGTCAGTTAAAACCACGAGCACACGACAGACAAAGTCGAGGTAGACCCTTGAACGAGCTGGTAAAAAACCTGATTATCTGGGCGGTTATCGCCATCGTGCTGATGTCGGTGTTCAACAACTTCAGCCCGACCCAACCGCAGCCCCAGGCCTGGTCCTATTCGGAATTCCTCAGTGAGGTGAAGGCCGGACGCATCAATAGCGTCTACATCGAGGACAAGACCATCCAAGGTCGTACCATCGGCGGCGAGCGCTTCAATACCTACGCCCCCAATGATCCCGGCCTGATCGGCGACCTGCTGGCCAGCAATGTGGAGATCCGCGTGGAGGAGCCCGCCCGGCGTTCGCTGTTGATGGATATCCTCATCAGCTGGTTCCCCATGCTGCTGCTGATCGGTGTCTGGATCTACTTCATGCGCCAGATGCAGGGTGGTGCCGGCGGCCGGGGGGCGATGTCCTTCGGCAAGAG
>NZ_JAJNQM010000050.1:0-25870 GCF_022227785.1 Ectothiorhodospira lacustris
TCATACTGCATGAAGACCAGGTTCCAGATTTCGATGTACCGATCGCCGTCTTCTTCGGGAGAACCGGGTGGACCACCCCATACCTTGGGGCCGTGGTCATAGAAGATCTCGGTGCAGGGACCGCAGGGACCGGTATCCCCCATCTGCCAGAAGTTGTCGGAACCGCCACCGGGCTTGTCGCCGATACGGGTGATGCGATTGAGCGGGATACCGATTTCCCGGGTCCAGATGTCGTAGGCCTCATCATCGGTTTGATAGACCGTAACCCACAGACGCTCGACCGGCATCTTCAAGACGACGGTGAGGTATTCCCAGGCGAAGTGAATGGCATCGCGCTTGAAGTAGTCGCCGAAGCTGAAATTGCCCAGCATCTCGAAGAAGGTGTGGTGGCGTGCGGTATAGCCGACGTTTTCCAGATCGTTGTGCTTGCCGCCGGCACGCACGCAGCGTTGGGAAGTGGTGGCTCGCCCATAGGGGCGGCCCTCGCGTCCCAGGAACACGTCCTTGAACTGCACCATCCCCGCATTGGTGAACAGCAGGGTGGGATCATTACCGGGCACCAGCGGGCTCGATGAGACGATTTCATGTCCCTTAGAGCGGAAGTACTCGAGGAAACTGCTTCGTATGTCGGCGCTTTTCATGTCTTGTCTTCGTCGGTCATGACACGGCGTATGATGTCCGTGGGGAATCCTCGATATTGCAAAAACCGCATCTGTTTGCTGCGCTCCCGGTAATCCCCGGGGAACGTCCGGCCAAAGCGGCGCAGACGGACGTCTCGGGCCAGGGCTTCCCAGTCGGTTTCCGCCGCCTCGAGGGCGGCCTGCACCTGCGGCTCGGAGACACCCCGTTGCCGCAGGTCTGCACAGATACGCATTGGACCGTGCCCCTGCCCGATGCGGTGTCTTACAAAACTCTCGGCGAAGCGCTCGTCACTGAGCAGACCCCGGGATACCAGGCCATCCAGGGCATCGTCGATGACGGATCGCTCCAGCCCGCGCCCGGTCAACTTGGAGAACAGCTCCTGTCGTGAGTGCTCCCGACGGGCCAGCAGACGGACGGCAGTATCGTTCGCCTCTTCAGCTTCAGTCTTCTGCCGGGACTTCGACGTCACTCTCTACCGCCCCACGCTTGGGCAGATACTTTTCCCGGATCTGGCCCTCGATATCGGCGGCAATCTCCGGGCGTTCCTTGAGGAAGTTGCGGGCATTGTCCTTGCCCTGACCAATTCGCTCACCCTTGTAACTGTACCAAGCACCCGCCTTGTCCACGATGCCGTCCTTGACCCCCATGTCGATCACCTCGCCCAGGCGGGAGATGCCTTCGCCGTAGAGGATCTCGAAATTGGCTTCCCTGAAAGGAGGGGCCATCTTATTCTTGACCACCTTGACCCGGGTTTCGTTGCCGATCACCTCGTCGCCCTTCTTGATGGCGCCGGTGCGACGGATATCCAGCCGTACGGAAGAATAGAACTTGAGGGCATTGCCGCCGGTGGTGGTTTCCGGGTTACCGAACATGACACCGATCTTCATGCGGATCTGGTTGATGAAGATCACCAGGGTGTTGGATCGCTTGATGTTGGCAGTGAGCTTGCGCAGCGCCTGGGACATGAGTCTGGCCTGCAGACCCACATGGGTATCGCCCATCTCGCCCTCGATCTCGGCCTTGGGCGTCAGAGCGGCCACGGAGTCCACCACCACCACGTCCACGGCGCCGGAGCGCACCAGCATGTCGGCGATCTCCAGGGCCTGCTCACCGGTATCCGGCTGGGATACCAGCAGGTTGTCCACATCCACGCCCAGCTTTCCGGCATAGGTGGGATCCAGCGCGTGCTCGGCGTCCACAAAGGCGGCGGTGCCGCCCTGCTTCTGGCATTCAGCGATCACCTGCAGCGTCAGGGTCGTCTTCCCCGAGGATTCCGGGCCGAATATCTCCACCACCCGCCCCCTGGGCAAGCCGCCGATACCCAGCGCAATATCCAGCGCCAGGGACCCGGTGGATACCACCGCCACATCACGCACGGCGGTGGAATCCCCCATACGCATCACGGCGCCCTTGCCGAACTGACGCTCGATCTGACCCAATGCCGCGGATAGTGCCTTCTTGCGATTTTCGTCCACTTCAAAACCTCTCTCGGTCATCCTTGAATCCGCACACGAAGACTCCGCCCCGCGGTAAACGGAGGATTATCCCATACATGGTCGCTTTCTTGCCAATTCCAATCAAGCTCGACCCAGGCGAAAACATCCAAGTCAAAAACAATGGCTCGCTCCCTCCAGGGCCTTTACCACAGCCTGACGGCGAATCGCCTCGCGATCACCCGCCAAGAGATAGTGCCCGGCCTGGACATCCCGCCCCGGACGCGCCCAGGCACACCAGACGGTCCCCACCGGTTTGTCGGACGTACCGCCACCGGGACCGGCAATACCACTGACGGCGATGGCCAGTTGGGCATCACTGTGGATCAATGCACCGACGGCCATGGCCGTCACCGTCTGCTCACTGACCGCGCCAAACGCCTCAATCAGTGCAGGATCCACCCCCAGCTGCCGGATCTTGGCGGCATTACTGTAGGTGACGAAGCCCCGGTCGAACCAGGCCGAGGACCCGGGCAGATCCGTGATGACCTTGGCGATCCAGCCACCGGTACAGGATTCGGCCAGCACCAGCCGCTCACCACGAGCGTACATCCGGTCTCCCAGTGACCGGGCACTCTGCGCAAGCTGGTCATCGGAGGGTGCCGGCATCACAGCATGCGCAGGATCTTGGTGGCCACCAAGTACCCCTGATTTTCCCGGTCCACCCGATTGACCTCCACTTCGGCACGAAACGGCAGCACCGCCGACTGGCCGGCAGGATCGATGGCCACCTCCAGCAAAGCACCCTCGGGCAGGGAACTCTCCATGTAAAAAGACAAGCCGGTGGCACTCAGGTCCCGGCCCAGCCCCTGATGCGCCCTGCCCGTGGTCTGCTCGGTCACCTTCATGGGATGGTTCAGCTGAAGACGCTGAAAATCTCTCTTTTCGTCAAAATCCAGGCTCATGTACTTCCCCCCACTGGGTCGGTCATCAGGTCAAGACATCCGTCATGCTCGGATATGACCTTTTCAGCCGTATTCGTCAACCCCCTATTCAAATCAGGGATGGCCGAGTTAGCGTAGTGCGAAGAGCAGGCCGGCCCATGAAACACGGTCAGGCCATGGCCGAGCGACCTGCAGGAGAAAGCTGATGACATCCGTACCGGACAGGCAGGCGAAGATTACCGAATTGCGCCACGCAATTCGTGCCGACTACACAGCCACCGCGGACACCACCGGCCTGAATACACCCGGTAGGGCCGTCCTCACGGCGATCGGCAACGTACCCCGTGACCGGTTTGTCCCGCCATCCGAAACCAGCCGGGCCTGGGAGAATGCCGCCCTGCCCATCGGCCATGGGCAGACCATCTCCCAGCCCTTCATCGTGGCCCTGATGACGGATCTGCTGGCCCTGCAGCCTGGGGCACGGGTGCTGGAAATAGGCACGGGCTGCGGTTATCAGACAGCCATTCTGGCAGAGCTATCTGATGATGTATACAGTATCGAAGTAATTCCGGAACTGGCAAGAAAGGCCAGGGAGCGGCTGGATGCCCTGGGCTATACCCGGGTTAACACCCGAACCGGCGATGGTTGCGCGGGGTGGCCGGAAGCGGCCCCTTTTGACGGCATCATCGTCACCGCCGGCGCCCCACGAGTACCTGCCCGCCTGGTGGAACAACTGGCCGCGGGAGGTCGGTTGGTGATCCCGGTGAACACCGACCGGGGTGCGCAGACACTGATGGTCGGCGTGAAAAAGGAGAGTGGCAAACTGGAAACGCGGTGGATTCTGGCGGTGCGGTTCGTGCCGCTCGTGGATCCAGACGGGGGAGCGGGTTGACACACCCGCCCCCCTCAAGCTGCATCAGAGAAACTGAGGCAACTGCCTGCGGATGTCCATGGGATCATGGGTGGTGAGGTTCTTGTCGATCTCTCCGGCTACGGACTTCTGGGTGACCGCATCCATGCAGTTTCTCAATGCGCCCAGGAACGCCGGTGCGGCGATGATGTACAGTTTGCTGAACTGCCCCGTGGCCCGGGCATTGTTCAGCCGGTCGCACAGGGTGCGGGCAAAACGCAGCGCCTCGTGCTTTTTCGGCGGCGTCTCCTTGCCCATGGCGTGGCGCCCATCGCCTGCACTGTCGAACGCCCTCCCCATGCGGTCTGACTGTAGGTCCTGCTCATGCAAGCGGGCCTCCGGATGCGTGAGATCTTCCACCTCCACCAGGGGACTGAAGGACTTTTCGGCACTGAACACCCTGGCCCGACTCGCATCCGCGACAATGACCCATGTTGTCATAGACGAACCTCCTATCTGCATTGCAAGGAAATGCCGGAACCCAGTCCGGCGGTGAACGACTCACCTGATCGGTTTAGCCACTTCCGCGACGTTCTGTAAAAACCCCATGTCATTGCACCAGCGAACTCCGCCATCATCAACCTGACCGCAAACCGTCACTCCCGCGAAGGCGGGAGTCCAGGGCTTTCACTCCGCGACTGGATTCCCGCTTGCGCGGGCATGACGTGCTCGGGGCCGGGCATGACGTGTTCAGAGTTTGGTATGCCATGTTCAGAACCGTTGACCTGTGTCACCAACCAAAACCGTCTGTAAAATTCCCTGACGCATTCATTAAGAGCTTAGACGATTTCCGCCCGGGAGGTTCCGATGACCCGGTCATGGTAATCTTCGCCGCTTGTCAAAGGATCCAATAGACGATTGATGACCACCAGCGACCTGTCCTCCCACACCCCGATGATGCAGCAGTACCTCCGAATCAAGGCCGATCATCCGGATATCCTGCTGTTCTACCGCATGGGCGACTTCTACGAGCTGTTCTTTCAGGATGCCACCCGGGCCGCCCGCCTGCTGGACATCACCCTCACCCGCCGCGGCCAGTCCGCCGGGGAGCCCATCCCCATGGCCGGTGTCCCGGTGCATGCGGCGGAGTCCTACCTTGCCCGACTGCTGCGACTGGGCGAGTCGGTGGCCATCTGCGAGCAGGTGGGAGATCCTGCGGCCGCCAAGGGACCGGTGGAGCGCAAGGTGGTGCGAATCGTCACGCCGGGCACCGTCACCGACGAAGCCCTGCTGGAGGAGCGCCGGGAAAATCTGCTGGTCTGCCTCAAGTCCCGGGGTGAACAGACCGGTCTGGCCATCCTGGATCTGGCATCGGGTCGCTTCCAGGTCCAGGAACTCAAGGGAGAGGAGCCCCTGCTGGGGGAACTGGAACGGCTGCAACCCGCCGAGATCCTGATCCCCGAGGACATGCGCCTGACGGGGCCGGAACGCGGCGGCGTCAAGCGCCGTGCCCCCTGGCACTTCGAGACCGAAGCCGCCCGCACCCTGCTCACCCGTCAGTTCGGCACCCGGGACCTGGCCGGGTTCGGCTGCGATCACATGCCCCTGGCCATCGGTGCCGCCGGAGCCCTGCTGCAGTATGCCCAAGAGACCCAGAAGACCGCCCTGCCCCACATCGACGGTCTGAGCGTCCAGCGGCGGGACGACGGCATCATCCTGGACGCGGCCACCCGCCGGAACCTGGAACTGACCACCAACCTATCCGGCGGCCGCGACAATACCCTGGCCCATGTCCTTGACCAGACCGCCACCGCCATGGGCAGTCGCTTGCTGGCCCGCTGGCTGCACCAGCCCCTGCGGGAGCGCCGGATCCTCAAGGGACGCCACGGCGCCATCAGTGCCCTGCTGGATACCCGGGCCTTCGAACAGATCCAGCCCCAGCTACGGGGCATCGGCGATCTGGAGCGCATCCTCACCCGGATCGCGCTGGGGTCCGCCCGCCCTCGGGACCTGACCACCCTGAGGGACTCCCTGGCCGAGCTACCCGACCTGCAGCAGACCCTGCACCCGCTGCGGGCGTTGCGGCTGCGGGAACTGGCCGAGGCCATCGGCGAGCACCCGCAGGTGGTGGATCTGCTGCGCCGGGCGGTGATCGATCAGCCACCGGTTCTCATCCGCGACGGCGGTGTGATCGCCCAAGGTTACGATGCCGAACTGGACGAACTGCGCGCCCTGTCGGAAAACGCCGATCAGTTCCTGCTGGATCTGGAGCGACGGGAACGGGAACGCACCGGCATCCATAACCTCAAGGTGGCCTACAACCGGGTGCATGGCTATTACATCGAGATCAGCCGCGGTCAATCGGATCGCGCCCCGGACGATTACACCCGACGCCAGACCCTCAAGGGGGCGGAGCGCTTCATCACCCCGGAGCTCAAGCGCTTTGAAGACAAGGTCCTCTCCGCCAGGGAGCGCTCCCTGGCGCGGGAAAAGCAACTCTACGAGGCCCTGCTGGCACAACTGCATGCCCCCCTGCCCGGCCTGCGTCGCAGCGCCGAGGCCCTGGCGGAACTGGATGTCCTGGCCAACCTGGCGGAACGGGCAGACAGCCTGGATCTCACCGCGCCGGAGCTGAGCGATCAGCCGGGTGTGCGCATCGAGGACGGGCGCCATCCGGTGGTGGAGCGGGTGCTGGACGAACCCTTCGTTCCCAATGACCTGACCCTGGACCCCAAGCGCCGCATGCTGGTGATCACCGGCCCCAACATGGGGGGCAAGTCCACCTACATGCGCCAGGCGGCCCTGATCGTGCTCATGGCCCACGTGGGCAGCTTCGTGCCGGCGCGGCGGGCCCTGATCGGTCCGGTGGACCGGATCTTCACCCGCATCGGCGCCAGTGACGACCTGGCCTCCGGCCGCTCCACCTTCATGGTGGAGATGACCGAGGCGGCCAACATCCTCAACCATGCCACCGAGCACAGCCTGGTCCTGATGGATGAGATCGGCCGAGGCACCAGCACCTTCGACGGTCTGTCCCTGGCCTTTGCCTGCGCCGAGCACCTGGCCACCCGCAACCGGGCCTTCTGCCTGTTCGCCACCCATTATTTCGAACTGACCGCCCTGCCGGACCAGTACCCCACCATTGCCAACGTCCATATCGACGCGGTGGAGCACGGGGACCGGATCGTGTTCCTGCATGCGGTCAAGGAAGGGCCGGCGAACCAGAGTTACGGGCTGCACGTGGCCGCCCTGGCAGGCGTCCCCAAGGCGGTGATCCGGCGGGCCCGCCAGCGCCTCAATGCCCTGGAGCAACAAAGCCTGACAGGACCGGGACAGGGCCCGCAGATGAGCCTGTTTGCCGCACCGTTGCCCGAGGAAGAGCCAGAGGCACCCAAGGACGGTCCCGACACCACCAGCCACGCCCTGCGCACGGCGGTGGATGAGTTGGATCCGGACGGAATAACGCCCAGAGAGGCCCTGGTGGCCCTGTACCGGCTCAAGGAACTGGCGGCGCTGCTGCGGGAGTAGCGCCGGCAGAAACCCTGTTTTCTACGGCGTTTAGCGGGATTTCAATGCCGATTATGATGTCCTAAGGAAAGCATCGCTGATCCGCCCATAGGGAGACCACCCATGACATTCGTCGTCCTTGAGAACTGCATCCGCTGCAAATACACCGACTGCGTGGAGGTCTGCCCCGTGGACTGTTTCCACGAGGGCCCCAACTTCCTGGTGATTGATCCGGATGAGTGCATCGACTGCTCCCTGTGCGAACCCGAATGTCCGGTACAGGCGATCGTGCCGGAAGACGAGGTCCCCGAAGGCCAGGAGCATTTCATCGAACTCAATGCGGAACTATCCCGGCAATGGCCGGTCATCACCCGGCGCAAGGATCCCCCGCCGGATGCGGCGTCCTGGGATGGACAGCCCGACAAGCTCAAGCACCTGCAGAAGTAGCAGATTACAGGGACACCAACATGACCACCGCATGGGCGGCGATACCCTCTTCCCGGCCGGCAAAGCCCAGTCGCTCGGTGGTTGTCGCCTTCACGTTCACCTGGGTAAGATCGATCTGCAGATCCGCCGCCAGGTTGGCCCGCATCTGTTCCACGTGGGGGGACATCTTGGGGGCCTGGGCAACGAGGGTGGCATCCAGATTGCTCACCTGCCAGCCCAGGGCCTGTACCTTGGCCAGGACCTCCCGCAGCAACGCGCGGCTGTCGGCCCCCTTGTAGGCGGGGTCCGTGTCCGGGAAGTGACGGCCGATGTCTCCCAATGCCGCGGCCCCCAGGATAGCGTCCGAGACGGCATGCATCAGCACGTCCCCATCGGAATGGGCCTTGAAGGCCTTGTGATGGGGCACCTGCACGCCGCCGATGATGAGGTGATCGCCCTCCATGAAGGCATGGACGTCATACCCGTGACCGATACGAAACTTCATTGCCGCTCCTTCTGGTCCGAAGAGAGCCCCCGAGGTGAGACACCCGTGGGCAGGAAAGAAAGTTCAGGGGAAAGATCCCCCCCTCCCACATCCGGCAAGTCATCGCCGGGACAGATAGAACTCCGCCAGGGACAGGTCTTCCGGCTGGGTGATCTTGATGTTGCGGGCGCTACCTTCCACCAGTAGGGGCGCCTGCCCGACATGCTCCATGGCCGAAGCTTCGTCGGTGACCAGGAAACCATCGGCCAGGGCCTGTTCCAGGGCCGATTCCAGGGCCGACAGCCGGAACATCTGCGGTGTGAAGGCCCGCCACATGGCCCCGCGATCCACGGTGGCGACGATGCGCCCATCGGGTCCGGCCCGCTTCTTGGTATCCCGTACCGGTGTGGCCAGGATGCCGCCCACAGAATCGTCATGCAGAGTATCCAGCAAATGATCCAGGTCCGCGTCGCTCAGACAGGGCCGGGCAGCATCATGCACCAGCACCCAGTCCTGTGCATCGGCGTGCGCCTTGAGTGCCGTGAGCCCATTGAGCACGGAATGACAGCGTTCGGCGCCGCCGTCCACCACCCACAGGGGCTTGTTGGCTTCGATACCCAGGTCCCCGAACCAGTCATCATCGGCACTGATCACCAACACCACGCCACTGATGCGCGGGTGCCGGAAAAAGATGTCCAGGGTATGTTCCAGCACCGTGCGCCCGGCCAGGGGCAGGTACTGCTTGGGACGGTCGGCACGCATACGGCTGCCGACACCGGCGGCGGGAATCACCGCCCAGAATCCGGAAGTCTTCGTCATCGTTGTCCGCCAAAGCGGTGGCGATCCACCACCTGGAAAAAGATCTCGTCCTCGGCAATCATCCCCAACTCCCGCCTGGCCCGTTCCTCGATGGCCTCCAGGCCGGTCTTGAGGTCGATCACCTCCGCTTCCAGCGCCTCGTTACGGCCACGCAGTTCCTGGTTCTGCGCCCGCTGGATCTCCAACTCCTGACGCAACTGCCAGACCTCGACCAAGCTGCCTTCGCCGAACCAGAGTTTGTACTGGAGCCCCAGGAACAGTGCCAACAACAGGGTGATGAGCCATTTCATCCGGGGGAGTCCAGCGAGTGGGACCAAGGGAAGTCAGCATGCCCGGACCGGACCCGCCTCTCCCACCCGGAGAAAGACGGGCCAGGCCGGACGCGGCCGATCAGCCCAGGCGCTTGAATGCCGCCTTGCCGGCATAGCGGGCGGAGGACCCCAGTAGCTCTTCGATGCGAATCAGCTGGTTGTACTTGGCCACCCGGTCGGAGCGGGACAGGGAACCGGTCTTGATCTGGCCGGCGCCGGTGGCCACCGACAGATCGGCGATGGTGACATCCTCGGTCTCGCCGGAACGGTGGGAGATCACGGCGGTGTAGCCGGCGTCATGGGCCATGCGGATGGCTTCCAGGGTCTCGGTGAGCGTACCGATCTGGTTGAGTTTGATGAGGATGGAGTTGCCGATCCCCTTGTCGATGCCCTCGCGCAGGATCTCGGTGTTGGTGACGAACAGGTCATCCCCCACCAGCTGTACCTGGTCGCCCAGACGCTCGGTGAGCAGCTTCCAGCCGTCCCAGTCGCCCTCGTCCATACCGTCCTCGATGGTGATGATGGGGTACTGCTTCACCCAGTTCGCCAGGAATTCCACCATGCCGGCGGCATCCAGGCGCTTGCCTTCGGAGGCCAGCACATAGGCACCGTCCTTGTAGAACTCGGAAGCGGCGCAGTCCAGCCCCAGGAAGATCTCCTTGCCCGGAGTGAAGCCGGCCTGATGGATGGCCTCCAGGATGGCCTCGATGGCGGCCTCGTTGGAGGGCAGGTCCGGGGCAAATCCCCCTTCGTCACCCACCGCGGTGGACAGACCGCGGCCATGGAGCACCTTCTTCAGGGCATGGAAGACCTCGGCACCATAGCGAACGGCTTCGGCGACGCTGTCGGCGCCCACCGGCAGGATCATGAATTCCTGCATGTCCACGCTGTTGTCGGCGTGGGCGCCGCCGTTGATGATGTTCATCATCGGCACGGGCAACAGGGTCGCCCCCTCGCCCCCCAGGTGTCGGTACAGGGGCAGGCCGGTATCGCGGGCATTGGCATGGGCCAGGGCCATGGACACCGCCAGCAGAGCATTGGCGCCCAAGCGGCCCTTGTTGGGGGTGCCGTCCAGCTCGATCATGCGCCGGTCGATGGCCTCCTGATCGGAGGCCTTGAGGCCCAGCAGGGCTTCGCGGATCTCGCCGTTCACGTTGGCCACGGCCTTGCGCACGCCCTTGCCCAGGTAGCGCGCGTCACCGTCCCGCAGTTCCAGTGCCTCGCGGGAGCCGGTGGAGGCGCCGGAGGGTACCGCGGCACGTCCCACCGCGCCGGAGCCCAGTTTCACATCGGCTTCGACGGTGGGATTGCCGCGAGAGTCCACCACCTCGCGGGCCAGAATATCGACGATCTCGGTCATGGGTAAGGATCCCCTGTTGCTCAATTCAAGAACTCTTGTTCGATAAAACCCTGGGCCTTGATCACGTCATCAAGGGCCTTGAGGGTGTTCAACAATGCCTCCAGATGGGGCAAGGGCCAAGCATTGGGTCCGTCGGACAGGGCCTGATCCGGGTCCGGGTGGGTTTCCATGAACAGGCCCGCCACCCCGGCGGCCACGGCGGCCCGGGCCAGGACCGGCACGAATTCCCGCTGGCCGCCGGAACTGGTGCCCCGGCCGCCGGGTTGTTGCACGGAATGGGTGGCATCGAAGACCACCGGACACCTGGTTTCCCGCATCACAGCCAGGCTGCGCATGTCGGAAACCAGGGTGTTGTACCCAAAGGACACGCCCCGTTCACAGACCATGATCTGCGTATTACCGGTCTCACGGGCCTTGTCCACCACGTGTTTCATGTCCCAGGGAGCCAGGAACTGGCCCTTCTTGATATTCACCGGCAGGCCCTGGGCGGCCACGTTATGAATGAAATTGGTCTGGCGACAGAGGAAGGCCGGGGTCTGCAGAACGTCCACCACAGCGGCCACCTCGGCCAGCGGGGTGTCCTCATGCACATCCGTGAGCACCGGCACACCGATCTGCCGCTTGACGGCCTCCAGGATCTGCAGCCCCTGCTCCAGGCCCGGGCCGCGAAAGCTCCGGCCGGAAGAACGGTTGGCCTTGTCGAAGGAGGACTTGTAGATGAAGGGGATGCCCAGGCGATCGGTCATCTCCTTGAGGCAGCCCGCCGTATCCAGAGCCAGCTGCTCGCTCTCGATGACGCAGGGACCGGAGATCAGAAATACCGGCTGATCCAGGCCCACCTGGAAGTGGCAAAGTTTCATCGGGATTCTTCACTCAGGTTGAGCATCTCATCATGCTGCAGCCGGGCCGCCTTGACGAAACCGGCAAATAGCGGGTGGCCATCCCGGGGGGTGGAGGTGAATTCCGGGTGGAACTGACAGGCCAGGAACCAGGGATGGTCATGCAGTTCCACCATCTCCACCAGGGCACCATCCATGGACTTGCCGGAGACCACCAGTCCGGCCCCCTGCAGCGTCTCAAGGTACTGATTGTTGAATTCGTAGCGGTGACGATGGCGTTCGCTGACCACCTCGGCGCCATAGACACGCTGGGCCAGGGAGTCCGGGGCCAGGCGGGCCTGCTGGCCGCCCAAGCGCATGGTGCCCCCCAGATCGTCGTCGCCGCTGCGCTGCTCCACACGCCCTTCCCGGTCCTGCCACTCGGTGATCAAGGCGATCACCGGATGGGGGGTCTCGGGACGGAACTCGGTGCTGTGGGCCTGCGCCAGGCCGGCCACGTTACGGGCATATTCGATCACCGCCACCTGCATCCCCAGGCAGATACCCAGGTAGGGCACCTTGTGTTCACGGGCATAACGCACCGCAGCGATCTTGCCCTCCACGCCCCGCTCGCCAAACCCTCCAGGCACCAGGATGGCATCCACCTCCGAGAGGCAGTCGGTCCCTGCCGACTCCAGGCGCTCGGAGTCGATATAACGGATATTCACCTTGGTGGAGGTATGGATCCCGGCATGGGTCAGGGCCTCGTTGAGGGACTTGTAGGACTCGGTGAGTTCCACGTACTTGCCCACCATGCCGATGGTGACCTCGGCCTCGGGAAACTCCATGGCGTTGACCACATGCTTCCAGTCGGACAGATCCGCCGGCGGGGCCTCCACATGCAGCTTGCGCAGGACGATCTCGTCCAGCTTCTGGGAATGCAGCCACAGGGGAATCTTGTAGATGTTATCCACGTCCACCGAGGAGATGACCGCCTTTTCCTCCACATTGGTGAACAGGGCGATCTTGCGCCGCTCGCCTTCCGGCAGCGGATGGGTGGAGCGGCACAACAGGATATGGGGCTGGATGCCGATGGAGCGCAGTTCCTTCACCGAATGCTGGGTCGGCTTGGTCTTGATCTCGCCGGCGGCGGCGATATAGGGCACCAAGGTCAGATGGATGAACAGGACGTTCTCGCTGCCCAACTCCACCCCCATCTGGCGGATGGCTTCCAGAAACGGCAGGGATTCGATGTCGCCCACGGTGCCGCCGATCTCCACCAAGGCGATATCAGCCCCTTCGGCCCCGGCCCGCACCGAGCGCTTGATCTCGTCGGTGATATGGGGGATGACCTGCACGGTACCGCCCAGGTAGTCCCCCCGGCGTTCCTTGCGGATGACGTTCTCGTAGATCTGGCCGGCGGTGAAGTTGTTGCGCCGGGTGGTCTTGAGGCGCACGAAGCGCTCATAGTGGCCCAGATCCAGATCGGTTTCGGCCCCGTCCTCGGTGACGAAGACCTCGCCATGCTGGAACGGGCTCATGGTGCCGGGATCCACATTGATGTAGGGATCCAGCTTGAGCATGGTGACCTTGAGACCACGGGCCTCAAGGATCGTCCCCAGGGAAGCAGCAGCAATGCCTTTACCCAGGGAAGATACCACGCCCCCTGTAATGAACACGTATCGCGTCATGAGATTTTCGTCGGGATTGGAGAATGAGTGCGCCAAAGGCGCCGGACGGGGGAAGAGGATACCAGAGGGGGGTATCCCCCCTCAATCACAGCCATGCTGAGCGTGTGAACGGAGACTCAACGCAGATTGAAGGCCACCGGCAGAACCACTTCCAATCTGTGCTGAGGCAGTTCCGGCGGCATCAGGGGCAAGGGTTGCGCCCGCTGCAGCATGCTGGTCACTTCCCGATCCAGCAGCGTATGCCCGGAGCTGCGTTCAATGCTGTGTGACAGCACTTCACCATTTCGGTTCATCACAAAACGTACATAGACCACCCCCTCCTGGCGACGCAGCTGCGCCTGACGGGGATATTCCTTGTGCCGCTCCAACCAGGCACGCACTACCTGCAGATAATCCTGAGTCGCCGCCGGATCACCACCGGCGGATTGACCCGCCTGCCGACCGGGCTGGTTGGATGCGCTTTCGCGGGCATCCTCCCTCGACTGTCCCTGGGGCTTGGCCACGGGAGCGGTCGTAGTCGTAGCCTCGGCGACCGGCTCCGGCTTGGGCTGGGGCTGGGGCCTGGGCTTTGGTTCGGGCGGCCGGGGCTTGGGCTCAGGCTTGGGTCGTGGCTCCGGTTTTGGATCGGGTTTTGGTTCAGGTTGCGGCCTTGGCTCAGGCTCGGGTTCCGGCACCGACTCGGTGACCGGCTCGGGCTGTCCCGCCGGCTGCCCGGCAGGCCCCAGACCGATCACCACCCCGGCCTCGCCGGGTGCTTGGGCAGCCTCCGCCTTCACGTCGTCACTGCGGGCCAGCCACCAGAACACCGACAGATGCAAGCCCATCGCCAGCATCAGGGCCAGCAACCAACCCATGCTTCTCAAAGGCATCAGCGATCCCCCGCCAGGACCGTCAGCAGACGTACCTCATCCACACCCGCGGCGCGCAGCAGCTCCATCAGGTCCATGAGTTCATCGGTGGAAGCCGCCTGGTCTGCCTTGATACGCACCAGCGGCTCCCCCTTCTTGCCCGGGGACTCGCCTCGTGCCTCCATCCCTGCCTGCAGACGCAGTTTCAGGGTATCGGCATCCAGTTCCTCGTCGTCCAGGGCCAGCCGCCCATCCCGGCCCAGCAACACCAGCCAGCCTTCATCATCGACGCCGGCCTCGTGATGGGAATCAGGAGCTTCCACTTCAAAGACATCCTGGGCGGTCAGTGCACCGGCCACCATAAAGAAGATCAACAGCAGAAAGACGATGTTGATCAGCGGAATCAGATTCTCTTCCGGGGGCTTGCCGGAATACTCGGGTAACTGCATGGGGCCTTACTCCCGTGACAGACGCAGGGACACGGGCTCTGCCTCCCGCACCCGGTCCAGGACATTGACCACGGTCTGCAGGGGAACCTCCCCCGCCGGCTGGACCACCACCATACGCGAAGGCTCCTGCGTCAGGTGCTCACGCAGGACGCTGACCAGGTGTTCCCCCGTCACCGCTTCACCCGCTACCCGCAGTTCGCCGCCCGGAAGGATGCGCACCGCCAGAGGCGGCTGGTCGTCGGTGGCGCTGGACTGTGAGGAAGGGGTACTCAGGGTCACCGCGCTCCAGTCCAGAAAGCTGCTGGCCAGCATGAAAAAGATCAGCAGGATGAACACCACATCGATCAGGGGCGTGAGACTGATGAGTGCCCGTCGGCGCGGTGCCGGTGCCTCAATGTGCATCGCCCGCCGCCCGCTCTTTCCAGACCTTGATGTGGCCCTTCTGGGCCGACGTGATGGGCGTCGGCTCGTGCTGCCGTTCAGCCGCCGGCGGCGGCAGGGTAAAAACCTGGGTGACGGCATCCTGCATGCGATGGCGGAACCGCTCCACCCAGCGCTCGAGGCCGTTGAGCACCGCCACCACCGGGATGGCCACCGCCAACCCCACCGCCGTGGTCAAAAGGGCCACCCAGATACCGCCGGAAAGAATGGCCGGGTCCACCCGGTTGCCGGCCGCCTCCAGTTGCTGGAAGGCGGCGATCATGCCCAGCACCGTACCCAAAAGGCCCAGCAGCGGTGCCAGGGTGCCGATCACCTCCAGCATGCGGAACTGCCCCCGCAACCGCTCCAGCCAGTTCACCGCCACCCGGGTGGCCTCTTCGCGTACCAGCGGCTCGGGGCAGACATTATCGCGCCGCCCCTGGATCGCCACCTCCATCACGCGGGCGGCGGGACTGCGGCTGCGGGAGAGGGTTTCCAGGGCCGGTTCCACTCGACCGTCACGCCAGTGCGCCAGGGCCGTATTCAGACTGCGCTCGTCACCCAGACGCCACCACAGGAACTGGCCGATCTTGACCAGGATGATGGTCAGGGCCACCACGGACATGGCCAGCAGGATAGCCACCACCGGACCACCAAGGTCGATCATTCCCTGCAGGGCGTGAACGATCCCGGCCTCCGCCACATCCGCGACACCGCCCTGTGAGATCATCGTTTCCCCCAGCCCCGTATCTACAAGACCGGAGGATTCCACGGCACCCGGATCCGCCAGACCAGGTGCAGCAATATCGGCTTCAGCAGCGTCCGGTGAATTCATAAAGCAACTCCTTGATGCATGTCAGAACTGCGTTGGTTTCAGCGATCGCTCATGGTAGTGGTATTGCTAATCATTATCAACGCATGATCAAAAAAAACGCCGGAGCACCCGCCCCGGCGTCTGCGTCAGGCCGATAAGCCAAACTCCGGGGCAATCTGGGCCAGCCAGGTCTCAAGACGCTCCTCGGTAAGCTGGCTCTGATTGTCCTGGTCCAGCACCAGCCCGACGAATTTGCCATCCACCACCGCCTGGGAAGACTCGAACTCATAGCCATCGGTCGGCCAGGCACCCACCACGCGGCCACCGCGGCTGGTGACCAGATCATAGAGCTCGATCATGGCATCGACGAATTCATTGGCATAGCCCACCTGGTCCCCCAGCCCGTACAGGGCGACGGTCTTGCCGGTGAAATCCACCTCTTCCAGGTTGGGCAGAAACTCCTCCCAGCTCTCTTCCTCGCAGTCGGCGGACAGACCGGGCAACTGGCCGGAACCCATGGTGGGCGTACCGAAAATCAGATAGTCATAGGCGGCAATCTCATCGGCGCCGACCTTGTTCACATTCTGCGGCTTGGCCATGGTCTCATCGTCATACTTCTTCTTGATCATCTTGGCCACCTTGCGGGTATTGCCGGTAGTGGTGCCGAAAAAGATCCCAATGCGCGCCATGGAAATGCCCTCTTTATTGGAATGGATGAACATGCCGTTCCCGATGCATCCGTCATGGGACGAACACCTCCCTGGGAACAGTCTTGGAAACACTGGCCAAGTCCGCTTCCGTCACTCCCGCAAAGGCGGGAGTCCAGAATTTTCAGCCTTTGACCGGATTCCCGCTCCCGCGGGAATGACTGATTAAAAACCGCCCTTACATCAGTTCAAAGCAAATCCGGTGCCAGTTAGGATGGCTCGCCCAAAAACCGTTTAACCTGCTGTTTACAGGGGTTATCAAGCCATCCCGGATCCATCGCTCATGCCCGCTTTCGTTGTCGACTTTGCGACAAAAAAAGCGCATATACGACAAACTCGAAGCTCAACCTGAACACTCAATCCCCATGGGTACGTATTAAAATGCGGGATAACCCCTTGAAATTCTGATTCAACTTGCTCAAGGTAGAAAGATGCACCGAAACGACGAGTAGTCGCTGCATACGGCCCGCGGAGGGCCGAGCCTGCCTTGTCGTCACTCCCGCGAAGGCGGGAGTCCAGGGGTTTGAGTCTATCGCTGGATTCCCGCTTTCGCGGGAATGACGGAGGAGGCCTACTGCAATAATGCAAAGGCCACGGCAATAAAACGCAAGGACTGCGGGATTAGCTTGTTCAGGGCATTCCAATAAGCGCCCTACCTGCCCACCGGACGCTACCGCGTCCCTTGCATCCCGGGGGCTTCTCCCCAGGACGGCATCAAGGGTCGTTACGACGACCACCTCATGGTCCCGAATCAGCCGACAGGCTTCGCGGACACCACCAGCGGCTCAACACGGGCCGGACAGCGCGCACCCACTTCGGGCATTCGGCCGCGTCTGTCATCCACATCGTGAGGGTGCACAGCGCCCCGCGTTTCAACGTCCATCCAATCAGATGGCGGGAGACCTCGATGTCAATCACCATGACCAAGCAGGATTTCGGAACCAAGCCGGTGGAACGCCGGGAGACGGACAACTACGTCCGTGAATACGTCGAACCCTTCGTGGACAAATGGGACGAACTCATCGACTGGGACAGTCGGGCCGCCAGCGAAGGGGATTTCTTCATCCAGGTACTCAAGGAACGGGGCGCAAAACGGGTCCTGGACGTGGCCACCGGCACCGGTTTTCACTCCATCCTGCTGCGGGAGGCGGGATTTGACGTGGTCAGTGCCGACGGCAGTGCCCAGATGCTGGCCAAGGCCTTCGACAACGGCCGCAAGCGGGGCCACATCCTACGCACCACCCAGGCGGACTGGCGGGAACTGAACCGGGACATCTACGGCCGCTATGACGCCGTGGTCTGTCTGGGTAACTCCTTCACCCACCTGTTCAATGAACACGACCGCCGCAAGGCCCTCGCCGAGTTTTACTCCGCCCTCAACCACGACGGTCTGCTGATCCTGGACCAGCGTAACTACGACGCCATTCTGGATCACGGCTACTCCAGCGCCCACACCTTCTACTACTGCGGCGACAACGTCTCGGTCCACCCCGAGCACGTGGACCCGGGGCTGACCCGTTTTCGCTATGCCTTTCCCGACCAGTCGGTCTACCACCTGAACATGTATCCCCTGCGCAAGGCCTATGTGCGCCGCCTGATGCGGGAGGTGGGCTTCCAGGGCATCGAGACCTACGGCGACTTCAAGGAGACCTACCAGGAGAAGGAGCCGGATTTCTTCATCCACGTCGCCGACAAGCGCTACACAGGGGACAAGGCATGAGCCACTACGAAGGTGCCGTCGCCACCGCCCGCGACTACTACAACAGCGATGACGCCGATACCTTCTACCACCGGGTCTGGGGTGGCGAGGACATTCACATCGGCCTCTACGAAACCGATGACGAACCCATCGGCGACGCCAGCCGCCGCACGGTGGCCCACATGGGCGACATGCTGGGAGATATCACCCCCGAGCACCGGATCCTGGATCTGGGCGCCGGCTACGGCGGTGCTGCCCGCTACCTGGCCGGCAACTTCGGCTGCCATGTCACCGCCCTGAATCTGAGCGAGGTGGAAAACGCCCGCAACCGCCAGACCAACCGGGCCCAGAAGTTGGACGATCGCATCGAGGTGGTGGACGGCAGCTTCGAGGACATCCCCTGCCCTGATGCTCAATTCGACGTAGTCTGGTCCCAGGATGCCATCCTGCACAGCGGCCGTCGGGCTCGGGTGCTGGAGCAGGCCGCCCGGGTCCTCAAGCCCGGCGGGGTCTTCATCTTCACCGACCCCATGGCCACCGACGACTGCCCGGGCGGGGTCCTGCAACCCATCCTGGACCGCATCCATCTGGAGACCCTGGGCTGCCCAGGTTTCTACCGGGAGACCGCCGGGCGGCACGGGCTTAAGGAGATCGGCTTTGAGAATCACAGCCACCAGTTGCCACGCCATTACAGCCGGGTCCTGCGGGAGACCGAGGCCCGGGAAGCGGATCTGGCCGGCAGCATCTCGCCGGACTATCTGGCGCGCATGAAGAAGGGTCTGCAGCACTGGATCGACGGCGGCCACGCCGGGCACCTGTGCTGGGGCATCTTCCGCTTCCGCAAGGCCTGAACCCCTCCACTCAATCCGTTCCAAGGACAATCCACAGACATCCCTATGAACAAAACCTACCTGTTCACCTCTGAATCCGTCTCCGAAGGCCATCCGGACAAACTCTGCGATCAGGTCTCCGACGCCATCCTGGATGCCTACCTGGCCCAGGACCCCAAGGCCCGCGTCGCCGCCGAGACCTTCGCCCAGACCGGCATGGTGCTGGTGGGGGGCGAGGTCAAGTCCACCGCCACCATCGACCTGGAAAAACTGGTACGCCGGGTGGTGCTGGACATCGGCTATGACCACTCCGACAAGGGCTTTGACGGCCACACCTGCGCCGTCCTCAACACCCTCGGCGCCCAGTCCATGGACATCAACCAGGGCGTGGACCGCAGCCGCCCCGAGGACCAGGGGGCCGGTGACCAGGGCCTGATGTTCGGCTACGCCTGCAGCGAGACCGATGTCCTCATGCCCGCCCCTATCCACTTCGCCCACCAGCTGGTCCGCCGCCAGGCCGAAGTGCGCAAGAACGGGACCCTGCCCTGGCTGCGTCCTGATGCCAAGAGCCAGGTCACCTTCCGCTATGAAGGCGGCAAAGCGGTCTCTGCGGAAGCCGTGGTGCTCTCCACCCAGCACGCCCCGGAGATCTCCCAGCAGGACCTGCAGGAAGCGGTGATGGAAGAGATCATCAAGCCGGTGCTGGGGTCCCGGTGGCTGCACAAGGCCACCCGCTTTCACATCAACCCCACCGGCCGCTTCGTCACCGGCGGCCCGCTGGGGGACTGCGGTCTCACCGGCCGCAAGATCATCGTCGACACCTACGGCGGCATGGCCCGCCACGGCGGTGGTGCCTTCTCCGGCAAGGACCCGTCCAAGGTGGACCGCTCCGCTGCCTATGCCTGCCGCTACGTGGCCAAGAACATCGTTGCTGCCGGGCTGGCGGAACGCTGCGAGGTCCAGGTTTCCTATGCCATCGGTGTGGCCGAACCCACCTCCATCGCCGTGGAGACCTTCGGTACCGGCAGGATTGATGAGCAGCGGCTGACGGAACTGGTACGGGAACACTTCGACCTGCGGCCCTACGGCATCCTCACCATGCTGGCGCTGGAACAGCCGGTCTACCGGCCCACCGCAGCCTACGGCCACTTCGGCCGGGAGGACCTGGACGTGACCTGGGAGAGGACCGATCGGGCCGAGGCGCTCCGGGCGGCGGCAGGCTGATGCCGTGTCATCCTGCTCCCCATAAGGGGAGCAGGACCCCGCCACCCTACTTGCGGCCCGCCGCCGCCTTGAGCGCCGCCGCCAGCGCCCCTTCCGGCTGCGGCTCGGTACGGGCCGTCTCCTTGCGCACCGCGCCACCCTTGCGCCCCTGACCACCCCGGGCCTCCCGCGCGGACGGACGGCCGGGCGCCTCCCTTCCCGGCTCATCGTCCAGACGCATGCTCAGGGCAATCCGCTTGCGCTCCAGATCCACCTCCATCACCTTCACCTTCACCACGTCACCGGCCCGCACCACATCCCTGGGATCCTTGATGAAACGGTCCGACAGGACCGAGATGTGCACCAGTCCATCCTGGTGAACCCCCACGTCCACGAAGGCACCGAAGTTGGCCACGTTGGTCACCGTGCCCTCCAGCACCATCCCCGGCTGCAGGTCCTGCAGGCGCTCCACCCCCGCCTTGAAGGCCGCGGTACGAAACTCCGGCCGCGGGTCCCGGCCCGGTTTGGCCAGCTCGGTCAGGATGTCCCGCACCGTGGGTTCGCCGAAGGTCCCGTCCGTGAACCGGGATGGGTCCAGCCGTTTGAGGAAGGCCTCGTCACCGATCAGCTCGCGCACGTCCCGGCCCGTCTCTGCCACGATCCGCCGCACCACCGGATAGGCCTCCGGATGCACCGCCGAGGCATCCAGCGGATCCTTGCCCCGAGGGATGCGCAAAAAGCCTGCCGCCTGCTCGAAGGCCTTGGCCCCCAGACGGGGCACAGCCTTCAGGGCGCTGCGGCTGGCAAAGGGTCCCTGCGCACTGCGAAAGGCCACAATATTCTCCGCCAGCGTGGGCCCCAGGCCCGACACCCGGGCCAGCAGCGGCACCGAAGCGGTATTCACATCCACCCCCACCCCGTTCACGCAGTCCTCCACCACTGCCTCCAGCTTGCGGGCCAGCTGCCCCTGGTTGACGTCATGCTGATACTGGCCCACGCCGATGGCATTAGGTTCGATCTTCACCAGCTCCGCCAAGGGGTCCTGCAGTCGCCGGGCAATGGACACCGCCCCGCGCAGGGACACGTCCAGGTCCGGCAGCTCCGCCGAGGCCAAGGCCGAGGCGGAATACACCGAGGCCCCCGCCTCGGAAATCACCACCTTGGTCAGCCCCAGTTTGGGGTTCAGGCGCATCAGTTCCCCCACCAGGGCATCCGTCTCCCGGGAATAGGTGCCGTTGCCGATGGCCACCAGGTCCACTTGGTGCTTACGGGCCAGGGCGGACAAGGTCTCCAGGGTCTCCTGCACCTGGTTGCGGGGCGGGAAGGGATAGACCGTGGCCGTCTCCACTACCGCACCTTGGCCGTTGATCACTGCCACCTTCACGCCGGTGCGCACCCCCGGGTCCAGACCCATGGTGGTGCGAGAACCGGCCGGGGCGGCCAGCAGTACGTCCTGCAGGTTGGCGCCGAAGACCCGGATGGCCTCCTCGTCCGCCAGATCCCGCAACCGGCGCTTGAGGGCCACATCCAGATGAATGGACAGCTTGGCCCGCCAAGCCAGGCGGGCGTGTCGAGCCAGCCAGGCATCCGCCGGCCGACCCTTGTCGGACAGCCGGAAACGTCGGGCAATGGCCGCCTCGCCGGGCGAGGTGGCGGTCTCCTCCTCACCCCGGGCCTGAGCCTCGGTCCAGGCCACCTCCAGTCGCAGGCACTCCTCCGCCTGCCCCCGGAACATGGCCAGGGCACGATGGGAAGGCGCCTTGCTCAGAGGCTCCACGTGATCGAAATAGTCACGAAAGCGGGCACCCGCCTGCTCCTTGCCCGGCACCACCCGGCTGACCAGAAAGCCCCGTTCCCAGCCGAAATTGCGCAATTCATCGATCAGGTCCGCGTCCTCGGCAATGCGCTCCATGAAGATGTGCCCGGCCCCTTCCAGGGCGGCCTCCACGGTGATGTCCTCGGTGGCGTAACCGGCGGCCACCGCCTCGGGCACCAGGGCAGGATCCGCCAACAGGGCATCCAGCAACGGTTCCAGGCCGTTCTCCCGGGCGATCTGGGCCTTGGTGCGGCGCTTTTTCATGTAGGGGCGGTACAGATCTTCCAGGCGGGTCTTGGTATCCGCCTCGCGGATGGCCGCGCCCAGGGAGTCGGTGAGCTTGCCCTGTTCCTCGATCGCCTTGAGCACCACCTCCCGACGGGCATCCAGCTCCCGTAGATAGCCCAGGCGTTCCTCCAGGCTGCGCAGCTGGGCATCATCCAGACCGCCGGTGGCCTCCTTGCGGTAACGGGCCACGAACGGCACCGTGGCGCCGCTGTCCAGCAGTTCCACGGTAGCCTTGACCTGATCGGGACGGACGCCCAGCTCCTGGGCGATACGATGGGAGATGTCAGTCATGGAATGAATCGGTCCACTCAAAGGGATAAGTATGGGCGAAGGACGTTGCCGCGCGCCTAATGCAGCGTTGGCGGCGTCTCATCGAAGATGGTGGCGATCGCATCCCGATCCAACCGATATTCCCGGTTGGCCAGATCATCCCGGACGATGACGGCACCCTGTTCCCGCAGCACCGCCTCGACTTCCTCGCGCCCCAGGGAACGCAGCATGGCACGCACCTTGTCCCAATCCTCCGGGGTATCGTGAATCACGCTGCGGGCTTCGAACACCCGGACGGTCTCTTCGGGGAAGAGGCGGGAGAGTAGCGCATCCGGGGATAGACTGATGAGTTCGTCATCGGTGACCGTGGTAGCCAGTTGCTCGACACGGTTCCAGCCATCGGGATCACGGGTGTCCGCCGAGGGCAGTTTCTGCAGGAACAGGCCCGCGGCCCCTTCGGGCGTGGCGGTCAGGAACAGTCTTGAGGGCAGCTGTTCGGACAGGCTCAGGTAGTGTTCGAAGATGTCGCCGATACCCTCCCCCTCCAGGGGGACCACGCTCTGCCAGGGCTGGCGCATGCTGGATAGATCCAGGGACAGCACCAGCTGTCCGTCCCCCAACAGTGCCCTGGCCGTACCCTGCTCGATATCCTCCACGGACTGGGCCAGGGCGCGCAGGTTAAGGCGCTCGTCACAGTCCACCACCAGCAACGAAACGGGACCGGTACCCCGCAGCTGGAATGTCACGCGACCGGACTGTTTCAGGGCTTCGGTAATGAAGAGGGAGGTGACGCACATTTCGCCCAGCAGCCGGCTCACCGGCTCCGGATAGTGACGGTCGGCGACGATCTGCCGCCATGCCGGCCCCAGGCGTACGACCGCCCCTCGAATGTCCAGTTCGTCCAGCAGAAAACGCTGTAGTACATCCTCGTTCATGCCAGCACCTCCCGATAACGATCGACATCAAATCCCACCAGAACCCGCTCTCCACACTCCAGTATCGGACGCCTGATCAGGGTGGGATGCTGCATCATCAGCGCACAGGCCCGGGGCTCGTCCAAGGCTTCCCGCGCAGCGGCGTCCAGACGGCGCCAGGTGAGGCCGCGCCGGTTAATCAGGCCCTCCCAACCCGCCTGGCGGCACCAGTGGGGCAGCCTGTCGGCCACGATACCGGCCTGCTTGTAATCGACGAATTCATGGGCAATCCCGGCATTGTCCAGCCAGACCAGGGCCTTCTTCATGGTGTCGCAATGCCTGATGCCGTAGAGGCGACACGGATGCGGTTGCGGTGCATTAAAACCTGACATGTGCCCGAACAAGCTCCTGATGAGTGAAACGAAGGGCCTATTCTAGCGGGACGCAGTCCGTCTGTGGGGCAACATCCACCGTGACCGGCATCTTCGGCCTCAAGTCGAGGGGGGTCCCGAACTCGGTCACATCGCCCCCGGGCTTGCATGACCCGGCACAAACGGTCAAGGTTTGCATTGCACCCCTATCGTGCTCTATCTTTAGAACATTTCCAAAAATATGCACTGCCCCGAGGCAGCCACAAGGAGAACATCGCCATGACGCACCAACTGCCAGAACTGCCCTACGCCAAGGACGCCCTGGAACCCCACGTCTCCGCCGAAACCCTGGAGTTCCACCATGACAAACACCATGCAACCTATGTCACCAATCTGAACAAACTGATCAGCGGCACCGAGTTCGAAAACCTGTCTCTGGAAGAGATCGTCAAACAGGCCCCTGCCGGCGGCATCTTCAATAATGCCGCCCAAGTGTGGAACCACACGTTCTACTTCAACGGCCTGAGCCCTAACGGCGGTGGCGAGCCCACCGGCGCCCTGGCCGAGGCGATCAACGCCGCCTTCGGTTCCTTTGCCGAATTCAAGGAGAAGTTCGCCGCCTCCGGCGCGGGCAACTTCGGTTCCGGCTGGACCTGGCTGGTGAAGAATGCCGACGGCAGCCTGGAGATCGTCAATACCAGCAACGCCGCCACCCCGATCACCGAGACTGACAAGACCCCGCTGCTGACCATGGATGTGTGGGAACATGCCTACTACATCGACTACCGCAATGCCCGGCCCAAGTACATCGAGGGCTTTTTCAATGTGGTGAATTGGGACTTCGTCGCCGACAACTTCGGCTGAATTCCCAGGTAGACCCCATGGGAACGAGTACCGTGGGAGTAGCCCTCGGCCGCGAACGGCAATGCCTGTGAGGCCACCCCATTCGCCGACAGGCCGACTCCCACGGCAGCTTGCCGCCGACTCAAGATCCATTACAGATTGAAGGCCCTTTGCGCCCCGCTGCGGGGCGTCGTATGATGAGTGTTTGTGTCATTTCCTAACCGGCGCCCAGTGCGCCCGTGAACAGCCGGCAGCCATGGGCTGCCTTTTTTCGTTTTTGGAGGGGAGCAAACCGAATGTCAGACGCCCTCATGCAGAACTACAAGCGACAGCCCGTTGCCTTCGTACGGGGAGAGGGTCCTTGGTTGTGGGACGATCAGGGCCGTCGCTATCTGGACGCCCTGTCCGGCATCGCCGTCTGCGGCCTGGGCCATGCCCATCCAGCCGTGGCCAAGGCCCTGTGCGAGCAGGCCGGGCAACTCATCCACACCTCCAATCTCTATGAGATCCCTCTGCAGACCCGGCTCGCCGAGCGCCTGACCGCGCTGGCCGGCATGGATCGCGCCTTCTTCTGCAATTCCGGCGCCGAGGCCAATGAGGCCGCCATCAAGCTGGCCCGCCTGCATGGTCACCACAAGGGCATCTCCCGCCCCACCGTGATCGTCATGGAAGGCAGTTTCCATGGCCGTACCCTGGCGACTCTGACCGCCACCGGCAATGCCCGCATCCAGGCAGGTTTCGCCCCTCTGGTGGAAGGCTTCATCCGCGTGCCCCACGGTGATCCGGCGGCGGTGGAAGCCCTGGCCGATCACCCGGACGTGGTGGCCATTCTGGTGGAACCCATCACCGGGGAGGGGGGTATCCGCATCCCACCCGCCGACTATCTCCAGGGACTGCGGGCGATCTGCGACCGCTCCGGCTGGCTGCTGATGCTGGACGAGATCCAGGCCGGCATCGGCCGTACCGGGACCTGGTTCGCCTTCCAGCACGAAGGCATCACTCCGGATGTGCTAAGCCTGGCCAAGGGCCTGGGCAACGGCGTCCCCATCGGCGCCACCCTGGCGGCGGGCGTGGCCGCCGACCTGTTCACCCCCGGCACCCACGGCACCACCT
>NZ_JAJNQM010000051.1:0-24318 GCF_022227785.1 Ectothiorhodospira lacustris
GGTGCTGCCGGGTCAGACGAGAGGCGGCCTTTTCCAGATCCAGCTTGATGACCTCGGAGGGGCAGGAACCCACCAGAAACAGCATGCGGATGTCGGGACGCCGTTCCAGCAGACGGGCCACCACACGATCCAGCTCTTCGTTGGCATCGGCCAGACCGGCCAGGTCCCGTTCCTCGATGATGGCGGTGCCGAACCGGGGCTCGGCGAAGATCATGACCCCCGCCGCCGACTGCATCAGGTGGGCGCAGGTCCGTGAACCGACGATCAGGAAGAAGGCATCCTGGATCTTGCGGTGCAGCCAGATGATGCCGGTGAGGCCGCAGAACATGGAGTTCTGCCCCCGCTCACGGATGACGGGGATGTCCCTCAGTTTCTCGGCACTCATTTGGCGGCCCCTTCGGTCGAAGCAGCGGCCTGCAGACGGGCGGCGCGCAGCTTGATCAGAAACTGGGCGGCGTTGATCACGTAGACGGCATAGGCCACCAGAGCCAGGTACATCTGCTGCTCGGTGCTCAGGAAATTCCAGAACAGGGACACCATGTAGACCGTGTGCAGGGCAATTACCAGCATGCTCACCATGTCCTCCCAGAAGAAGGCCTTGGCGAACAGGTAATGACCGAACACCACCTTTTCCCAGATGGCGCCGGTGACCATGATGGTATAGAGAATGAGTGTCTTGAGGACGATGGAGGCATGCGCCAGCCACAGTCCTTCGCCGGTCATCAGATAGCGCACGACCAACCAGGCGCTGACGATGAAAACGACGAACTGTAGTGGTGCCAGGATACCCTGGACCAGTGTCCAAGGCGTCTCGTCGCGACGCCGACGTTCCTCGGGAGTATAGAGTGGGCGGGGCTTGCGCTCACCGGCTCCAGCATGCTGCATTGCGCCTTTCTCCAGACAGCTCAACGTGGTGGCGTGAGTTTGTACAAGGGTCCCGGGTTTGTCAATTAAAGTAGACGTAAGCATTGGTTGACAATACCGCGGCGGGCAACCATGATTTTCGTGGGTAAAAAAGCGCCTTCGTCCTGCTAGACTGCGCGTTTCAGGTGCCGGGAGAACGATTGCGGTTGCCCGGCATTGACCGACCGTCGCCGCCACGGTGGCTTTCAGACATCCTTGGGAGGGGTTGATGGTGACTGCGAGACGACCGGCCAGTCGCGATGGGGGGGGGCCGACCCGTGGTCCTGTTGGGGAAGTGATGGATGCGCGCATGCTCGACGGACACGGCCCTGACGTGGACGGACGATCCCCGCGGAACGGTGAAACCGCGGATTCGCTGCCGGACCAGGATACCGTGCGGCTCAGAACCGAGCTTTCCCGGGTCATAGAAGGTGAGATCATTCCCCGCCTGATGCTGGCGCATCGCACCCGTGCCAATGGCGACGGGCGCCGCGCGGACGCCTCAAGGGGGCGGGGGTCCGTGACGCTCGGACCCGACGCAGCGCCCATCAACGTACAGTCGGTGGAGGAGTTTGCCCGTCTGGTCATGGAGCACGATACCGCTGCCGCCTCATCCTATGTGGATATGTTGCGTGCACGAGGGGCCTCGCTGGAGATGATCTTCATGCAGCTGCTGGCGCCTACGGCCAAGCGCCTGGGAAGGTTGTGGGAGATCGATCAGGCCGATTTTACCGAAGTCACTGTGGGTCTTTGCCGGCTTCAGCATGTCCTGCGGGAGTTGGGGGGTATTTTCGAGGGAGAACTTGGGCGCGATTCGCCCAGCCAGAAGCGGGTACTGATGACGCCTGTTCCCGGTGAATACCATACCTTCGGTCTTCTCATGGTCTCTGAATTCTTTCGTCGTGCGGGTTGGGAAGTCACCTGTGACCCGGCCATCGGCGCCGCTGAACTCAATCATCTGGTGCATCAGGAATGGTTCGATGTGGTGGCCCTGTCCGTCAGCTGTGGACCGCTGCTGGAACGGGTATCCGGAACGATCAAGGGAATTCGTCGCGCCTCCCGTAACCCCTCCGTCGGGATACTCATGGGCGGGCGCCTGTTTGCGGAGAATCCCCAACTGGTCTCCGTGGTGGGGGCCGACATGACGGCGGCGGATGGGAATGAGGCAGTTCGGCGGGCCGAAGAGATGCTGGTCCGGCGGGTGGGTCGTGTGAGTCAGCAGGTTTACTGACGTGATCCGGATAAGGATTTGATACCGATAAGCGTGGAACGAGTGAAGCAGTTCAAAGCCCCAAAGCAGTCGCTCGGGGAACTGAAGCCCGATCAGATGGCGTCGTTGATTGCGGCGGCGGCGGACGTTTCTCTTGTCCTGGATGACGCAGGCGTCATCCAGGATCTTGCCTTTGGCAGCGATGAACTGTCCATGGAGGGTTACGGCCAGTGGTTGGGCAAGCCCTGGGTCGATACCGTCACGCTGGATAGTCGCAACAAGATTGAAGCTCTGCTGCGGGATGCCGGTGCCGTTGGCAGTACCCGCTGGCGCCAGGTCAATCACCCCTCGGGGCGAGGGGTGGATGTGCCGGTCATGTACTCTGCCGTCAGGGTGGGGGATGACGGGCGCGTGGTGGCCATGGGCAGGGACCTGCGCAGCATTGCCGCTCTGCAGCGTCGATTGGTGGAATCCCAGCAGTTGATGGAGCGGGAATATTCGCGTCTGCGACATGCCGAGACCCGCTATCGTCTGTTGTTTCAGGTGGCCTCCGAAGCCGTGCTCATCATGGATGCCGCCACCCATAAGGTGGTGGAGGCCAATCCCGCCGCCGGTGAACTGCTGGGGGAAAGCCTGGCCAGGATGGTCGGCAAGGTGTTTCCGGAAGGTTTTGATCTGGAAAACACGCAGTCCATCCAGGACATGCTGGCCACGGTGCGTGCCACCGGTCATGCGGCGGATGTCAGTGTGCGTTCCCTGGGGGGAGGGCGCGAATTCGTCGTCGCCGCCTCTCTGTTCCGTCAGGACAACGCCTCTCATTTTCTGGTCCGATTGCGCTGCCCGGTACTGGATGCCCTATCCTCGGTGGGTCCACAGATGCATTCCCAGGTGCTGGCCATGGTGGAGCGGGCGCCCGATGGTTTTGTGGTCACCGATCTCAGTGGCCGCATCCTGACCGCCAATCCGGCTTTCCTTGAGCTGGTCCAGATGCCGACCGAAGACCAGGTGCGTGGCCACTCTCTGGGGCGATGGCTGGGGCGGCCCGGTGTTGATCTGAGCGTCCTGGTCGCTAATCTGCGTGAACATGGTTCCGTGCGGCTCTTCAGTACCGCATTGCGAGGTGAATACGGCTCATCCGCCGAGGTGGAGATTTCCGCCGTGGCGGTGCTGGATACGGATACTCCTTGTCTGGGCTTCACGATCCGCAGTGTGGGGCCGCGCATGTCCCGCGATGCCGTGATTGCCCGGGATGGTCCCCGTTCCGTGGAACAACTCACGGAACTGGTCGGACGCGTACCGCTCAAGGACCTGGTGCGGGAGAGTACCGATATGATCGAGCGGTTGTGCATTGAGGCCGCCCTGGAGCTGACCAATGACAACCGGGCCTCGGCCGCCGAGATGCTCGGACTGAGCCGGCAGAGCTTCTATGTGAAACTCAGGCGTTACGGCCTGGGGGATCTGGCCCCGGAAAATGAAGACAAGCCATAGCTGCGAGAATGGGCCCGCGGACGGCTTGATGCGAGTGTCCATCATTCATTACTTATGGCGCCTCCAGGCAGTGTAAATGAAGCTTGACGATCCTGTTGGCCGCGTATAATTTACCCGCCATGTCGATTCCAGCACCCCGCGCAGTCCTTGAACTGCTCAAGCCCGTCACCTGGTTCCCGCCCATGTGGGCCTTTGCCTGTGGCGTCGTCTCATCCGGTGTCGCTCTGCAGGAGCGATGGTGGCTCATCATCGTCGGTGTGGTCCTGGCGGGTCCTCTGATCTGCGGCACCAGTCAGGCGGTCAATGACTGGTTTGATCGTCATGTGGACAAGATCAACGAACCCCATCGTCCCATCCCCTCGGGGCGGATTCCCGGACGCTGGGGGCTTTACATCGCCATCATCTGGACCATCCTGTCCCTGCTGGTGGCCACGGTGCTCGGCATCTGGGGTTTTCTGGCCGCGCTCTTCGGCATGATCCTCGCCTGGGCCTACAGTGCCCCGCCCACCCGTCTCAAGCGCAACGGCTGGTACGGTAACTCCGCCGTGGCCATCTGCTATGAAGGGGTGCCCTGGTTTACCGGCGCGGTGGTCATGACCGTGGGTACGGCTGCCGCCGGCTTCCCCGACTGGCGCATCGTGGCGGTGGCCCTGCTGTACAGCATCGGCGCCCACGGCATCATGACCCTCAACGACTTCAAATCCGTGGAAGGGGATACCCGCATGGGTCTGGGGTCCCTGCCGGTACAGTTGGGCGTGGAGCGTGCCGCTCGCCTGGCCTGCTGGGTCATGGCCCTGCCGCAGGTGGTGGTGATCGCGCTGCTGTTCTCCTGGGGTGCCATGTGGCATGCCCTGGTCATCGCCGTATTGCTGGCCGTTCAGGGCGGACTGATGCTGCGCCTGCTCAAGCAGCCCAAGGCGCTGGCACCCTGGTATAACGCCACCGGTGTCACGCTCTACGTGAGTGGCATGATGATCACTGCTTTCGCCCTGGGCAGCATGAATCTGATGGCATCGTGATCAGCGCCTTGCCAGGGTAGTTTTCGGGGGGGAGTCGAGGCGGACGGGTTCGCCGGACTCCCCTTTTTTTGTGACTTTTTTCCGTGGTGCGGTAGCTAGCCGCGGAGCCGGACAAAGGTGAATCAAATGGCTGAAATGGAAACCTATGATGTGGTCGTGGTCGGTGGCGGTCCCGCGGGGGCGACGGCCGCCACCGATCTGGCCAAAGCCGGACGCAAGGTCCTGCTGTTGGACCGGGAAGGGCGTATCAAGCCCTGTGGTGGCGCCATTCCACCCATCCTTATGACCGAGTTCGACGTGCCGGAAGAGGTGTTGGTGGCCAAGATTCGCTGCGCCCGCATGTTCTCTCCCTCGGATCGCAAGGTGGACATGCCCATTGATGGCGGTTACGTGGGTATGGTGGACCGCAAGACCTTTGACCCCTGGCTGCGCGAACGGGCCGAGCAGGCCGGTGCCGAGCGCCGTGTGGGTACCTACGAGAAGATCGACCGCGACGCCGACGGTACCGCCGTGGTGCGTTACAAGAATGCCGACGACGAAGTGGTGGGTGTGCGCGCCCGGGCCGTGATCGGTGCCGACGGCGCCCGCTCTTCCGTGGCCCGCCAGGAAGTCCCCGGTGCCGACAAGATTCCCCACGTGGCCGCTTATCACGAAATCATCAGCCGCCCCACCAACCCGGAGGCGGAATATGATCCCGAGCGCTGCGACGTCTATTATCGCGGTTCCCTGTCTCCCGATTTCTATGCCTGGGTGTTCCCCCACGGCGATACCGTCAGCGTGGGGGTCGGCTCCGCCCATCGCGGCTTCTCCCTGAAGGGTGCCGTGGATGAGTTGAGAAAGGCCGCCGGCATGGAAGACTGTGAGGTTCTGCGCCGTGAGGGTGCTCCCATCCCCCTGTACCCCATGAAGTGCTGGGACAACGGTCGCGACGTGCTGCTGGCCGGCGATGCCGCCGGTGTGGTGGCTCCCGCCTCCGGCGAGGGCATCTACTACGCCATGCTGGGCGGGCGTCTGGCGGCGGAGGCCGTCCACAGCTTCCTCGCTTCCGGCAAGCCGGCGGACCTGAAACTGGCCCGCAAGCGCTTCATGAAGCTGCATGGTCAGGTTTTTTGGGTGCTGGGGATCATGCAGCGCTTCTGGTACATCAGCGACAAGCGTCGCGAGCGGTTCGTGGCCATCTGCCGCGACAAGGATGTACAGGATCTGACCTGGCAGTCCTACATGTACAAGAAGCTGGTACGGACCCGCCCCCTGGCCCAGATCCGTATCTTCTTCAAGGATATGGGCCATCTGCTGGGCCTGTCCAAGGTCTGAGGGCTGATCCATGGCCCAGTGGTTTGCTTCCGGTCTGGTTGTCGATCTGATCATCCTGGCCATGGTCCTGGAGGCAGGCCTCTTGGGCCTTTGGCACCGCCGTACCGGGCGGGGGATTGCCTTTGCCCGGCTCTGGCCCTTCCTGCTGGCCGGCGTGACCCTCATGCTGGCCCTGCGGGCGGCGCTGACCGGCGCGGAGTGGTACTGGATTTCCTTCTGGCTGCTGGCGGGGTTCGTGGCCCATGCGGCGGATCTGTGGCAACGCATGCGGTGAACCCATGGATGCCAGGACACTCAAATCCGCCTCGTTGCGTGACCCTCGTTCCAAGGGTCGGCACATCAAGGCCTGTCTGACCGAACGGGTGCTTTACCGCAGGACTACCGGCCTGGAACGCTTTGACTTCGTGAGTCAGGCCTTGCCTGACATCGCTCTGTCGCAGATCGATCTGTCCGCCACCCTGGCGGGGCACACCCTGTCCGCCCCGCTGATGATTGCGCCCATGACCGGTGGCGATCGCCGTGCCCTTGTGATCAACCACCGTCTGGCCCGGGCGGCGCAGCGTTGGGGCCTGGCCATGGGTGTGGGGAGCCAGCGGGTGGCCATCGAGGACGGCAGTCGGGCGCGTTATTTCGAACTGCGCAGCCAGGCGCCCACCGCCCTGTTGTTTGCCAACTTGGGGGCGGCCCAGCTGGTGAAGGGGTGGGGCAGGGACGAGGCCCTGCGGGCGGTGGAAATGATCCGTGCCGACGCCCTGTTCATCCATCTCAACCCCATCCAGGAAGCCATTCAGGGGGGGGATCTGGATTTTCGCGGTGTCGGAGAACGGTTGACCCGACTCTGTGAAGCCCTCAAGGCCGCCGGTGTGCCGGTGTTCGCCCGGGAGGTGGGCTTTGGCATCAGTGAGCCGGCCGCCCGACAATTGCTGGCCTGCGGCGTGTCCGGTATCGACTGCGCCGGGGCCGGCGGTACATCCTGGGCACGGGTGGAGTCACTCTGCGCGGATTCCGAGCGGGAGCATCTGATGGGAGAGCGTTTCGGTGAATGGGGGATTCCCACCAGCGACAGCATCCTCAATGTGCGGCGGGTTTCCCGGAGCCTGCCCCTGATCGCCTGCGGCGGCTTGACCAACGGCATCGAGCTGGCCAAGGCCCTGGCCCTGGGGGCGGATGTGGGGGGCATGGCTAGGAGCATGCTGGTGAAGGCCTGTCAGGGGGAGGACGCCCTGAACCGTTTCATTGCCGACACCCTGGACGAACTGCGGATCTGCATGTTCGGTACGGGGGCCGCCACCGTGGCGGCGTTGCGGGGCACGGTAGTGCCCTGTCGATAGTTCCTTGGTGCATACCTGCGGGCACAATCCCCGCAGCGGCTCACCGGCTGGTCAATGTTTGAGGTCTTTCAGGACTTCATGCGGAAGGAGCGGGAAAGGGAACGCAAGGCTGCGGTGTCCCGAAAGTGGTTCTAGACGCTCGGATTTCAGCCGGAGTGGGGTGGGTTAAATCAGCGGAAACATCATGGTCAGGGTCCAGCCCAGGAAGGCGGCCATGGCCAGCCCCCCCGCCCATGGACGCTGCACCGGCAGGCTTACCAGCAGGGGCAGGGCCAGCATCACCGGCAGCAGGGGTAGGATGATGAGCAGGAACATCATGCCGTCCACCACGGCGGCGGCGACGCCGACGGTTACCATAGTCACTAGGGTGATGCCCAGGCCAACACCGAAGCCCCGAATGCCTTCCCGTCCCAGCAGGGCGGTGGACAGGGCCACGGCCCAGGGCAGGATCAGCAGGGTCAGTATCGGCAGATAGGGTAGGCGGTGCAGCGGTGGCCACCAGGCCAGCCAGACCTTGGCGCCGAGCACGCCGAAGGCCAGCATCAGCACGCCGAACAGGGCCACCCCCCAGCCCAGGTCCGACCACTCCGGGCGGGGCGGGCGGGTACCCAGGGCCAGCCAGAAGAGCCCGGCCAGGGCCAGCCAGAGGGCGAACTGGGGGCTCACCAGGATGCCCCCCAGTCCATCCAGATAGATCACCTCGCCGATACCGATCAGGGCCACGCTGGCCCCGATGCCGCTCAGGGCGGCGCGCAGCAGGGGACGGCGGGTGTGATCCAGCCAGTCCGGATGCATGCCCAGCAGGGAAGGGGATTCCCGGCGTGTGAACAGGGGGACCAGGGCGCGCCACAGGATCAGGACCGCCAGCAGGTGCAGTAGCCACCAGGCCAGGGTGGGGTTGGGGTCGGCGGCTGGGAGCGAAAGATCCCAGGCCTGGGCAAACCACCCCAGGGAGGCGGTGTGGGCCTCATGGCGGAACAGCACGCCGATGTGTTCGGCATGGGGGATGACGGTGAGGGTGCGGGCGGTGCCCTGCAGGGTGTCGCCACCCTCGCCGCCGGCCTGTTCCAGCAGGGTCCGGGCCGCTGCCAGGAAGGGGCCTTCCCAGGCGCCGGCCATGAGCATCAGGTTGCGGGGGCTGTCCGGGCCGACCTCGCTCTGACCGGGGGAGACGGCCACCACGGCACTCACATCGTTCAGGCGAAGCTTGCCGGCATCAATGGTGGCCCCGGCACCCAGGGAGTGGCCCAGCAGCCCAAGATGTCGGTGATCCACTTCCGGCCGGCTCAGCAGCAGGTCCAGGGCCGTCTGCACGTCCCGCTGGAACTGCTCGGGATCGTTCCACCAATCCAGCGGTGTCTGGTTGCGGCCATGGCCGCTCAGGTCCGGCAGGGCCACCACGACCCCGGACCGGGCCAGGGTCAGGGCCCAGTGACGCATCAGACGTTCGGAACCGGCAAAGCCGTGGGCCATGACCACACCCGGGGCCGGTTCGCTCACGGCGGGCAGCAGCAGGGTGACGGGGACGCCGTCCCGGGTGAGGGACAGGCTCTGCACGCCCCGTTCGGCGGCCAGTACCATCCACCAGGCCAGGGCCATGAGCAGCACCGCCATCAGGGCGGCGCCCAGACGCAGGGGGTGATGCCCGTTCATCACGAGATAGCCCCGAGCCGGGACGCGGCAGGGAGCCAGGGGAGGATCTGTTCCGGGTGGTCGATGGCGGCATCGGCGCCCCAGGTGGTGGGCGCCTGGGTCTCATCGATATAGCCGTAAAGGGCGATGAGGGTGTGGGTCCCGGCGGCGCGACCGGCCTGAATGTCCCGCTCTGCGTCACCCACGTAGAGGCACTGGGCTGGTCGGCAGGCGGCCTGTTCGCAGGCCAGCAGCATGGGCAGGGGGTGGGGCTTGCGCTGCGGCGTGGTGTCGCCGCTGATAACGGTGACGGCGCGCCGGTGCAGATTCATGGCGCGGACCAGGGGATCGGTGAGCCAGGCCGGCTTGTTGGTGACGATGCCCCAGTTCAGCCCCAGGTTTTCAATGGCCTGGAGCAGGGCATCCATGCCCGGGAACAGGCGCGTCTCGTGACACAGGTGGTGTTCGGAATAGAGGATGAGGAAACGCTGCCTGAGGGTTTCGAACTGATCGCCTTGGGCGTCGGGAAAGGCCAGTCTGACCAGGGCCGCACCGCCGTGGGAGACCTGGTTGCGGACGACCTCAAAGGGCAGTGCGGGCACGCCCTGTTCCCGTTGCAGGGCGATCAGGGCGGCGTACATGTCGGGCGCGGTGTCCGCCAGGGTGCCGTCCAGGTCGAACAGCACGGTACGCAGGGGTTCGCGGCTGGGCATGGGCTGGTGTTCCCGGTTGGGCTTGGGCTGGATTGCTTCGGCTTATGCCGTGCGGATGGCGTGGGCCAGATAGTTGACGTCCACGCCGGGACCCAGGCGGTAGGTGCCGGAAAGCAACTGGTAGTGCATCCCCATTAGTTCCTTCAGGGTCAGACCGGCCTCGCGCATCCACTGTTCCATCTCCGAGGGGCGGACGAAACGGGCGTATTCATGGGTGCCCTTGGGCAGCATGCGCATGAGGTATTCCGCGCCCAGGATGGCCATGGCAAAGGCCTGGGGGGTGCGGTTGAGAGTGGCGAAAAAGACATGACCACCGGGTTTGACCAGGCGGGCGCAGGCGTGGATCACGGAACCCGGGTCGGGGACGTGCTCCAGCATTTCCATACAGGTGACCACGTCGAAGGCGCCGGGCATGGTTTCCGCCAGCACCTCGGCGGAGGTCTGCCGGTAATCCACTTCCAGGCCGGATTCCAGCAGGTGCATGCGGGCCACGCCCAGACCGGCCTCGCTCATGTCGATACCGGTGACCTGGGCGCCGCGCTGGGCCATGGCTTCGGAGAGCAGGCCACCGCCGCAGCCCACGTCCAGGACCTTGAGTCCCTTGAGTCCGCCGCAGCCTTCGTCGACGTAGTCCAGGCGCAGGGGGTTGATCTCGTGCAGCGGGCGGCATTCACCGTTGGGGTCCCACCAGCGGTGGGCCATGTCACCAAACTTGGCGATCTCGGCGGCGTCGACGTTGTGATGGGTCTCGGACATGGGATATCGGTCTAGTGGGATGATGGGGCATTGTACTCACGGCGGCGATGTTTTATCCACACGGGCCTGCCCGCCGGCAACGGATCATCCCGAGGTGGCCTGATGATCCGCCCGGGCGATCTTCTCCTGCCAATCCCCGATCCGCCGGTGCAGATCGGTTTCGTCAATGGTGGTGAGCTGCCGATCCCGTAGCAGGGGCCGTCCCGACACCCAGACATCACTCACCTGATGGCGGCCGCAGGCGTAGATCAGGTGGGACACCGGATCGTAGACCGGCCGACATTCCAGGTCCTCCATGAACACCGCGGTGATATCCGCATTCTTGCCGGGGACCAGCGAGCCGATCTCATCGGCCAGCCCCAGGGCGCGGGCACCATGGAGGGTGGCCATGCGCAGGGCGGTGTGGGCAGGCAGGGCCGCGGCGTTGCCACTGACTCCCTTGGCCAGCAGGGCGGCGGTACGCATCTCGCCGAACATGTCCAGGTCATTGTTGCTGGCGGTGCCGTCAGTGCCCAGGGCCACGTTGACCCCGGCCTCCAGCAGGGCCTGTACCGGGCAGAAGCCGGAGGCCAGCTTGAGATTGGATTCGGGGCAATGGACCACGTGGGTGCCGGCCTGCGCCAGGTGAGCGATCTCCGCCGGTTCCAGCTGGGTCATGTGAACGGCCATGAGATTGGCGCCGCTCAGGCCCAATCGGGCCAGCCGCTCCAGGGGGCGGACGCCGAAGCGGGCGGTGGCCTCGTTCACCTCGTGGGCGGTTTCATGGACGTGCATGTGGATGGGCAGGTCCAGCTCATTGGCCAGGGTGACCAGCCGCTTCAGGGGTTCGTCGGAGACCGTGTAGGGGGCATGGGGGGCAAAGCAGAAGGAGAGCAGGGCATTGCCTTTATGGCGGTCATAGATCTCCAGGCCCTTGGCGATGTATTCGTCGCCGTTGGCGGCCCAGCTACTGGGGAAATCGATGACGATGAGGCCGATGGCGGCTCGCAGCCCTGCCTGTGAGGCCACCTGGGCAGTGGTCTCCGGGAAGAAGTACATGTCATTGAAGCAGGTGGTGCCGCCGCGGAGCATCTCGGCGGCGGCCAGCAGGCTGCCGTCGCGGACGAAGTCCTCGCCCACGAAACGGCCTTCGGCAGGCCAGATGTGGTTCTGCAGCCAGTCCATCAGGGGCAGGTCGTCGGCCAGGCCCCGCAGCAGGGTCATGGGGGAATGGGTATGGGCATTGATCAGGCCGGGGATGAGGGCATGCCGGCCCAGGTGCCGATGGGTGTCGGCCTGGTAGCGTTGCTCCGCCTCCGAGGTGGGCAGCAGATCGAGGATGCGGCCCTCGTGGATGACCAGGGTATGGTGATCCAGGACCTGATTGTCCGGTTCCACCGGGATGATCCAGCGGGCGGAGATCATTTTTTCGACGTTTTTCATGTCCGAAAAGATAACTTCACCCTGCAACGGCGGGCAAGCGGCACGTGGGTATTGATCCAGCGCACTGGCAGCAAAAGCGTGCCGGACATACAATCCCGCCCCATGAACACACACTCCCACGACTCCATTCGTGCCGTGCAGTGGACCGGCACCCACCTGCGCCTGCTGGATCAGCGGCGTCTTCCCCATGAATCCGTCTATCTGGATATGGATACGGCCCCGGAAGCCGCCGTGGCCATCCGCGATATGGTGGTGCGCGGCGCCCCGGCCATCGGCGTGACGGCAGCCTATGCGGTGGTCCTGTCGGCCCGCCAGGCCTGGGCTCGTGATCCTTCCCGCTGGCGGGATGCCATGCAGGCGGACCTGCAGACCCTGGCTGCCTCCCGGCCCACCGCCGTGAACCTGTTCTGGGCCCTGGCCCACATGCGTCGCCTTATGGACCGTCTGCCCGACGGCGTTGACCCTACCGCCGAGTTGCTGCTGGAGGCGGAGCGCATCCATCACGATGACATCGAAGGCAACCGTCATATGGGCGAGCTGGGTGCCGCCCTGATCGAACCCGGTAAGGCCGTATTGACCCATTGCAATACCGGATCGCTGGCCACCGGCGGGTACGGCACCGCCCTGGGCGTGATACGCAGCGCCTATGCCAAGGGGCTGATTCCCCATGTCTACGCCGATGAAACCCGCCCCTGGCTGCAGGGTTCACGCCTGACCGCCTGGGAGCTGGTGCAGGACGGCATTCCGGTGAGTCTGCTCTGCGAGGGCGCCGCCGCCAGTCTGATGCGGGAAGGCCGGGTGAGCTGGGTGATCGTGGGCGCGGACCGCATCGCCGCCAATGGGGATGCCGCCAACAAGATCGGTACCTACGGACTGGCCGTGCTGGCCCGCCACCATGGGGTGCGTTTCATGGTGGTGGCCCCCACCTCCACCATCGACATGGACGCGGCCGACGGCAGCGCCATTCCCATCGAACAGCGGGGTGCCGAGGAGGTGCTGGAGCTGGCCGGGAAGCGAGTGGCGGCTGAAGGGGCGGGGGCCTGGAACCCGGCCTTTGACGCCACCCCCGCCGAGCTGATTGATGCCATCATCACCGAACGCGGCGTGGTGGAGCAGCCGAATCGGGAGAAGATGCAGGCATTGATGGGCGGGTGTTAGTTGCCGCGCCCATCCCGGCATGATTGCCCCGGTGTCGTTTCCTGTCGGCCCGGCCGAGCCTGGTCGATGTCGCCGGATTTCAGACCTTGAACGAGAACGGGAAAGGGCCGGCAGACCACTAGCCGGCCCGGCGTTGTGGTATGATCGCCCGCTTGTTCTGACCCATTTTCCGCCCATCATCACGCCCAGAGACTGAATGGCCGAATTCGCCAAAGAAATCCTCCCCGTCAATCTCGAAGACGAGATGCGCCAGTCCTATCTGGACTACGCGATGAGTGTCATCATCGGGCGCGCCCTGCCCGACGTGCGGGACGGACTCAAGCCGGTTCACCGCCGTGTCCTCTTCGCCATGCGCGAGTTGGGCAATGACTGGAACAAGCCCTACAAGAAATCCGCCCGCGTGGTGGGTGACGTGATCGGTAAATATCACCCCCATGGTGATTCCGCCGTCTACGACACCATCGTGCGCATGGCCCAGCCCTTCTCCATGCGGTACATGCTGGTGGACGGGCAGGGTAACTTCGGTTCCGTGGACGGCGATGCCCCGGCCGCCATGCGATACACCGAAGTCCGCATGGCCCGGATTGCCCATGAAATGCTGGCGGATATCGACAAGGAAACCGTCGATTTCGTCGACAACTACGACGGCTCCGAGTCGGAACCCTCGGTCTTCCCCGCCCAGTTGCCCAACCTGCTGATCAACGGCTCGGCCGGTATCGCGGTGGGCATGGCCACCAACATCCCGCCCCATAACCTCAATGAGGTGGTGAACGCCTGCATTGCCCTGATCGATGATCCGGAGCTGGCCATCGACGGGCTGATGGAGCACCTGCCGGGGCCGGATTTCCCCACCGCCGGTACCATCAACGGCGATCGGGGCATCCATGAGGCCTACCGCACCGGCCGCGGCCGCATTTATGTGCGTGCCCGCACCGAGATCGAGACCGATGAACGCACCGGGCGCCAGTCCATCATCGTCACCGAGCTGCCCTACCAGGTGAACAAGGCCCGTCTGCTGGAGCGCATCGCCGAGCTGGTCAAGGAGAAGAAGCTCGAAGGCATCAGCGAGCTGCGGGACGAGTCCGACAAGGACGGCATGCGCATGGTAGTGGAACTCAAGCGCGGCGAAGTCCCCGAGGTGATCATCAACAACCTCTACCAGCACACCCAGATGCAGAACGTGTTCGGCATCAACATGGTAGCCCTGGTGGATGGTCAGCCCCGTCTGCTGAACCTCAAGCAGATCCTGGAGGCCTTCCTGAGCCACCGCCGCGAGGTGGTCACCCGGCGCACCATTTATGATCTGCGCAAGGCCCGTGAACGGGCCCATGTGCTGGAAGGCCTGGCGGTAGCACTGGCCAATATCGACGAGGTCATTGCCCTCATCAAGGCCTCCGGTAGCCCCGCCGAAGCCAGGGAAGGGCTGCTGGCCCGGGCCTGGCATCCGGGTGCGGTGACCGGCATGCTGGAACGCGCCGGTGCCCTGGCTTCCCGTCCTGAGGATTTGGCCTTCGAGCTTGGCTTCAAGGACGACGGCTACCATCTGTCCGAGGCCCAGGCCCAGGCCATCCTGGACCTGCGTCTGCACCGCCTGACCGGGCTGGAGCAGGACAAGATCGTCGCCGAATATCGGGAACTGCTGGATCGCATCCATTACCTGCTGGAGATCCTCGGCAGCCCGGACCGTCTGATGTCGGTGATCCGCGAAGAACTGGAGGCGATCCGTGAGCAGTACGGGGATACCCGCCGCACCGAGATCCTGAGCACCCAGCTCGACCTGACTCTGGAAGACCTGATCACCGAGGAAGACGTGGTGGTCACCCTTTCCCATGCCGGTTACGCCAAGTATCAGCCCCTGAGTGCCTATCGTGCCCAGCGCCGGGGCGGCAGGGGCAAGACCGCCACCACCTTCCGCGAGGAGGACTTCGTGGATCGTCTGGTGGTGGCCAACACCCATGACACCATCCTGTGCTTCTCCAGTCGCGGCAAGGCCTACTGGCTCAAGGTCTATGAATTGCCTCTGGGCAGCCGCATCGCCCGGGGCCGCCCCATGGTCAATCTGCTGCCCCTGGAAGAAGGGGAGCGGATCAACGCCATCCTGCCGGTGCGCGAGTACCGTGAGGATGTCTACGTCTTCATGGCCACCAGCGAAGGTGTGGTGAAAAAGACCCCGCTGGTGGACTTCTCCCGGCCCCGTTCCAACGGCATCATCGCCGTGGGCCTGCGGGATGGGGACTGGCTGGTGGACGTGAAGATCACCGATGGCCAAAAGGACGTCATGCTGCTCACCTCCGCCGGCAAGGCCATCCGCTTCAACGAGGATTCCGTCCGTGCCATGGGGCGGACCGCCAGCGGTGTGCGTGGTGTGAAGCTTGCTGAGGACCAGCAGGTGATTTCCTTGATCATCGTCGATCAGGGCACCATCCTGGTGGCCACCGAGAACGGCTACGGCAAGCGCACCCCGCCCGAAGATTTCCCGCTCCACGGCCGTGGTGGTCAGGGCGTAATCGCCATCCAGACCGGCGGCCGCAACGGCAACGTGGTCGGCGCGACCCTGGTGGGTGATGAGGACGAGGTCATGCTCATTACCAACGGCGGCACGCTGGTGCGGACCCCTGTGGCCGAGATCTCCGTGCTGGGCCGCAACACCCAGGGCGTGAGACTCATCCGTCTGTCCGATGACGAGAAACTGGTGGAACTGGCGCGGGTGGAAGGTCTCAATGGGGAAGGCGAGGATGAGGCCGCGCCCGAGGACGCCGATGTCTGAGCCTGGTAAAACTCAAGAAACATGATGCAGGGGCGGCCCTTGGCCGCTCCTGTGGTGAGTGCCGCCCCCCATCCGGGCGCCGGCACCCTGCATTCTGTTGTGATCCAACCCTGGAGCAAACCATGACACGTGTCTATAACTTCAGCGCCGGCCCCGCCGTGTTGCCCGAGCCGGTGCTGGAACGCGCCCGCGAAGAAATGCTCGACTGGAACGGCACCGGCATGTCGGTGATGGAAATGAGTCACCGTGGCAAGGCCTTTGTCTCCATTGCCGCCCAGGCGGAACAGGATTTGCGGGATCTGCTGCAGATCCCCGCCAATTACAAAGTGCTGTTTCTGCAGGGGGGGGCCACCGGACAGTTCGCCGCCATTCCCATGAACCTGTTACGGGGCAAGACCCGGGTGGATTACGTGAACACCGGCGCCTGGTCCAAGAAGGCCATCTCCGAGGCCAAAAAATATGCGGACGTGAGCGTGGTGGCCACCGCCGCCGACAGCCACTTCTCCACCATCCCGGCCTTCGAGACCTGGCAGCGCAGCAGCGATGCCGCTTATCTGCACTACACCCCCAACGAGACCATCGGCGGGGTGGAGTTCCACTGGATCCCCGAGACCGGCGACGTGCCCCTGGTGGCCGACATGTCCTCCAACATCCTGTCCGGCCCCCTGGATGTCTCCCGCTTCGGCCTCATCTACGCCGGCGCCCAGAAGAACATCGGTCCTGCCGGTCTCACCCTGGTGATCGTGCGTGAAGACCTGTTGGGTGAGGCGTTGCCCTCCACCCCCAGCATCTTCGACTACCAGGTGCAGGCGGAAGCCGAGTCCATGTCCAACACGCCGCCCACCTATGCCTGGTACCTGGCCGGACTGGTATTCCAGTGGCTCAAGGAGATCGGTGGTCTGAAGGTGATGGACGAGATCAATCGTCGCAAGGCCGAGAAGCTCTACAAGGCCATCGACAACTCCGCCTTCTACACCAATCCGGTGGACGTGGCCGCCCGTTCCCGCATGAACGTGCCCTTCACCCTGGCGGATCCCGATCTGGACGGCCTGTTCCTCAAAGAGGCCGAGCAAGCGGGGCTGACCACCCTCAAGGGCCACCGCTCCGTGGGTGGCATGCGTGCCAGCATCTACAATGCCATGCCCGAGGCCGGTGTCGATGCCCTGGTGGAATTCATGGTGGACTTTGAACAGCGCAAGGCCTGACATGTACAAGATCCTCACCCTGAACAACATCTCCCCCAAGGGCCTGGACCGGTTCGGCCATGAGCGCTACGAAGTGGCCTCCGAGATCAGTCAGCCCGACGCCGTCATGGTGCGTTCCTTCAACATGCACCCGATGGAGATCCCCGCCGGTCTCAAGGCCGTGGGCCGGGCCGGTGCGGGGGTGAACAATATCCCCCTGGAGGCCATGACCGAGCGGGGCGTGGCGGTCTTCAATGCCCCCGGTGCCAATGCCAACGCGGTGAAGGAACTGGTGCTGGCGGGCATGCTGCTGGCGGCCCGCAACATCTGCCAGGCCTGGGACTACACCCGCAATCTGGCCGGGGATGACGAGACCCTGCACAAGCAGGTGGAGGCGGGCAAGAAGCAGTTCAGCGGCTTCGAATTGCCGGGCCGGACCCTGGGCGTGGTGGGTCTGGGGGCCATCGGGGTGCTGGTGGCCAACGCCGCCCGCGCCCTGGGCATGAACGTCATCGGCTTTGACCCGCACATCACCGTGCGCGCTGCCTGGCAGCTGGACGCCGGCGTGCAGCAGGCCCTGAGTGTGGATGACCTGCTCGCCCGCTGCGACATGGTGACCTTCCACGTCCCCTTGAACAACCATACTCGCCACCTGCTGAACCGGGAGCGGCTCCACGCCATGAAGGATGGGGCCGTGGTCCTGAACTTCGCCCGTGAAGGCATCGTGGACGAGGTTGCCGTGCTGGAGGCCCTGGAGGCGGGCAAGCTGCGCAGCTATGTGTGCGATTTCCCCAGCAACACCCTCATGGGCAAGGCCGGGGTGATTGCGCTGCCGCACCTGGGGGCTTCCACCCTGGAGGCAGAGGAGAACTGCGCCGTCATGGTGGCGGACCAGTTGCGCGAGTACCTGGAACACGGCAATGTGCGCAATTCCGTGAACCTGCCGGAGGTGGTGCTGCCTCGGGCCGGCAGGGCCCGCTTGGCGGTCATCAACCGCAATCTGCCGGACATGGTGGGCCAGATCTCCCATGTGCTGGGGCAGAACAACATCAATATCGTCCACATGGTGAATGAATCCCGCGCCGGGGTTGCCTACAATCTCATAGACGTGGAAGACGAGATCGGTGAAGAAGCGGCCCGTGCCATCGCGGGCATTGACGGCGTGTTGCGGGTCCGCGTCCTGTAACAGGTCCCACGAGTAGAACGGGTCAAGACATGAGTGGTCAGGACGGGGAGACGCTGGACGGTATTCGCCGGCGTATCGATGCGCTGGACGATGAGATCATGCGTCTGATCAGTGAGCGGGCCGACTGCGCCCAGGAAGTGGCCCGCATCAAGCGGGCCGCCGACCCCCGGGCGGAGTTCTACCGTCCGGAGCGGGAGGCCCAGGTGTTGCGCCGGATTCAGGCGGCCAATCCCGGCCCCCTGAACAGTGAGGAAATGGCCCGTCTGTTTCGGGAGATCATGTCCGCCTGCCTGGCCCTGGAACAGCAGTTGTCCATTGCCTTCCTGGGGCCGGAGGGGACCTTCACCCAGGCCGCCGCCCTCAAGCATTTCGGGCATTCGGTCAACACCGTGCCCATGAATGCCATTGATGAGGTATTCCGGGAGGTGGAATCCGGCAGTGCCCACTACGGGGTGGTGCCGGTGGAGAACTCCACGGAAGGGGTGGTGACGCACACCCTGGACCGCTTCATGCAGTCACCCCTGAGCATCTGCGGTGAGGTGGAACTGAGGATCCATCACCATCTGCTGTCCGTTGTCGGCGAACTGCCCCAGGTGGAGCGGATCTATTCCCATCAGCAGTCCCTGGCCCAGTGCCGGGAGTGGCTGGATGCCCGTTTGCCCCATGCCGAGCGGTTGCCCGTGAGCAGTAACGCCGATGCGGCCCGGCGGGCGGCCAGAGAGCCGGGGGCCGCGGCCATTGCCAGTGAGGCGGCGGCGGAACTCTACGGTCTTAACGTGCTGGCGGCCAATATCGAGGATTCGCCGGACAACACCACACGGTTCCTGGTGATCGGCCCCCGTTCCAGTGGCCCCTCCGGCAATGACAAGACCTCGCTGCTGATATCGGCTCGCAACCGTCCGGGCTCGCTCCACGGCCTGCTCTCACCCTTTGCCGACAACGATGTGAGCCTGACCCGGATCGAGTCCCGACCTTCTCATTGCGTGAACTGGGAATACGTCTTTTTCATGGACATCGAGGGTCATGCCCAGAATGCCCACGTGGCCAAGGCCCTGGTGGAACTGAAGCAGGAAGCGGAACTGGTCAAGGTGCTGGGTTCCTACCCCAAGGCCGTCCTGTAGGTCCCGTATTCGGGAGTCGGAAGCACATCATTCCACGGCCGGTTAATCTTGTGACGGCCGCCAAGAATCAACTCCGGAGACAACATGAGCTGTGACTACCGTGCCCTGGCCAATGTCGGGGTTCAGAGCCTGATGCCTTACCAGCCCGGCAAGCCGGTGGAGGAGTTGGAGCGGGAACTGGGTATCCGCGAGAGCATCAAGCTGGCCTCCAACGAAAACCCTCTGGGTCCCAGTCCTCGTGCCATCCAGTCCCTGGGGGGGCTGCTGGACGGCCTGGCCCTGTATCCGGATGGCGGCGGTTTTGCCCTGCGTCGGCGTCTGGCCGAGGTGCTGGGGGTGGAACCGGCCTGCATCACCCTGGGCAACGGCTCCAACGACGTGCTGGAACTCATCGCCCGGGCCTACCTGTCCCCCGGTCGCAATGGGGTCTTCTCCGCCCATGCCTTTGCCGTCTACCCGCTGGTGGTGCAGGCAGTGGATGCCGAGGCCCGCATCGCCCCCGCTAATCCCGTGGGCCATGCGATGCCCTATGGCCATGACCTGGCCGCCATGGCGGACCGGGTGGATGCCCATACCCGAGTGATCTTCGTGGCCAACCCCAATAACCCCACCGGCACCTGGCTGGACAGTACCGTGCTCAAGGCCTTCATCGCCGCCCAGCCGCGAGAAGCCCTGGTGGTGGTGGACGAGGCCTATTTTGAGTATGTGGAAGAGGCCGAATATCCTGATACCACCCGCTGGCTGGCGGAATTCCCCAATCTGGTGGTAACCCGCACCTTCTCCAAGATCCACGGCCTGGCGGGCCTGCGCATCGGCTATGCGGTCTCCAGCCCGGCAGTGGCGGATATCCTTAACCGGGTGCGTCAGCCCTTCAACACCAACACCCTGGCGCAAGCCGGTGCCCTGGCGGCCCTGGAAGACGACGCCCACGTGCGAGAATCCGTCAAGGTGAACCGGGAAGGCCTGGCCTTCCTGACCGAGGCCTGTCGTGAGCGGGGCCTGGGGTTCATCCCTTCCGTGGGCAACTTCCTGTGCATCGACGTGGGCCGGGAAGCCGGGCCGGTGTATCAGGCCCTGCTCCACCAGGGTGTGATCGTGCGCCCCGTGGCCGGTTACGGCCTGCCCGATCACTTGCGGGTGACGGTGGGACGTGCCCACGAGAACCGGCGTTTCATCGACGCCCTGGATCAGGTGCTGGCCCGGTGATTCGTCGTCTGACTATTTTCGGTGTCGGCCTCATCGGCGGCTCCCTGGCCCTGGCTCTGCGTCAGGCCGGCACCTGCCGGGAAGTGGTGGGGTGTTCCCGTTCCGAGGATCATCTGCGCCATGCGGTGGAACTGGGCGTGATCGACCGTTACAGCCTGGACCCGGCAGAGGCGGTGGCCGGCGCCGACATGGTGGTGCTGGCGGTGCCCTTGGGGGCCATGTGTGGTGTCTGCGCCTCCATCCGCGACCATCTGGACCCGGAGGCCGCCATCACCGATGTGGGCAGTGCCAAGGGCAGCGTGGTGGATGCGGTGCGGGAGGGGTTTGGTGAACTGCCCCATGGGTTCGTGCCCGGCCACCCCATTGCCGGTACCGAGCGCAGCGGCGTTGCGGCGGCCTTCCCGACCCTGTTCCAGGGGCGGCGGGTGATCCTCACCCCGCTGGAAACCACGGATATCAGCGCCTTGGCCAAGGTGCGCACCATGTGGGAAGAAACCGGTGCCGTGGTGGAGAGCATGTCCGTGGCCCACCATGACGAAGTCCTGGCCGCCACCAGCCATTTGCCTCATCTGCTGGCCTTCGGCCTGGTGGACAGCCTGGCCCGTATGGGGGAGCGGGACGAGATTTTCCGCTATGCCGCCGGTGGTTTTCGGGATTTCACTCGCATCGCCTCCAGTGATCCGGTGATGTGGCGAGATATCTGCCTGTCCAACCGGGAAGCGATCCTGTCGGTGATGGCCCATTACCAGGAAGACCTGAGCATGATCACCGAGGCGGTGTCCCGTGGGGATGGCGATCGGCTGCTGGAGATCTTTCAGCGTGCCAAGGCGGCTCGGGATCGGTTCAGTGAGTGAGTGTTTTTTGATGGATTTGGGGTGACTAGATGACACACAGCAGCACGATGGAATTTCTGGTGGAACCGGGCGGGCGGCTTGAGGGCCGTTGCCGTGTTCCGGGTGACAAATCCATCTCCCACCGGTCCATCATGCTGGGCGCGCTGGCGGAAGGCATCACCGAAGTGAGTGGTTTTCTGGAGGGGGAGGACTGCCTGGCCACCCTCAAGGCCTTTCGCGCCATGGGGGTTCGGATCGACGGCCCCGAAGCCGGACGGGTGACCATCCACGGCGTGGGCTTGCAGGGTCTGAAGACGCCCGACGCCCCTCTGGACTTGGGCAATTCCGGGACATCCATGCGCCTGATGGCCGGCCTGCTCGCCGGGCAGTCCTTCGACACCGTGCTCACCGGCGATGCGTCCCTGAGTCGTCGGCCCATGCGCCGTGTCACCGAGCCGCTGTCACGCATGGGTGCCCGCATCGACACCGGCCCCGAAGGTCGTCCACCCCTGACCATCCATGGCGGGCAGTCGCTGGAGGGCATTGACTATGAGATGCCCGTGGCCAGTGCGCAGGTCAAATCCAGTCTGCTGCTGGCCGGTCTTTACGCCCAGGGTCGGACCTGCGTGACCGAGCCGGCACCGACTCGGGATCACACCGAGCGCATGCTGACAGGCTTTGGCTATGGTGTGGCCGGCGACCAGGGTCGGGTCTGCCTGCAGGGCGGGGGACGTCTTGGAGCCACGGCCATCGATGTGCCCGCGGATATCTCTTCTGCGGCCTTCTTCCTGGTGGGGGCGAGCATCGCGCCCGGCTCCGAACTGACTCTGGAGCACGTGGGTGTGAATCCGACCCGTACCGGCATCATCGACATCCTGCAACTGATGGGTGCCGACATCCGCCTGGAAAACCCTCGCGAAGTGGGGGGGGAGCCGGTGGCCGACTTGCTGGTGCGTGCCGCGCCCCTTAAGGGGATCCGCATCCCCGAGGCCCTGGTGCCCCTGGCCATTGACGAATTCCCCGCCATCTTCGTGGCAGCCGCCTGCGCCGAGGGGGAAACAGTACTCACCGGTGCCGAGGAACTGCGGGTCAAGGAAAGCGACCGTATCCAAGTGATGGCGGACGGTCTGGCCGCCTGCGGTATCCGGGCCCGACCCACGCCGGACGGCATCGTGATCCAGGGTGGCCGGTTTCAGGGTGGTGTGGTGCAAAGCCACGGCGATCATCGTATTGCCATGTCCTTTGCCATGGCGGCATTGCGCGCCCAGGGATCCATCCGTATCCAGGATTGCGCCAACGTGAACACCTCCTTCCCGGGGTTTGCCCAGTTCGCCGGTCGGGCAGGGCTGAACATCCACGTCATGGGGGAGGTCGCATGATGTCCGTGCCCGTGATTACCCTGGATGGTCCCGGTGGCTCCGGCAAGGGGACGGTGAGCCGTCTGCTGGCCGAGCGGCTGGGCTGGTCCTTCCTCGATAGCGGTGCCCTGTACCGTCTCGTGGCCCTGGGCGCCCTGCGTCGGGAGATTGCGTTGGATGATGTGGCGCAGGTGTCCGCGCTGGCCCGTCATCTGGATGTGTGCTTCGAGTTGGATGACACCGGCACCCCCAGGGTGCGTCTGGACGGCGACGTGGTGGGCGGCGAGCTGCGGACCGAAGCCTGCGGCGATGCCGCCTCAAAAGTGGCCGCGATCCCTTCGGTCCGACAGGCCCTGTTGGACCGACAACGGGATTTTCGCAGCGCCCCGGGGCTGGTGGCCGACGGCCGGGACATGGGCACGGTGGTCTTTCCGGATGCGCCATTGAAGGTTTTCCTGACCGCGGACACACAAGAGAGGGCCCGGCGTCGCTACCTGCAGTTGAAGGAGCAGGGGCTTAGTGCTAACCTGCCAGCCCTCATAGAAGAATTGGCCGAACGTGATCGGCGCGATGCGGAGCGGGCCGTGGCCCCGCTCAGGCCCGCAGAGGATGCCATTGAGGTGAACTCCACCCACATGAGTATCGATGCGGTCCTGAACGAGATCCTCGCATTGGCGGCGAAACGCGGCCTGGTGACAGCTGTGTGACCACGGTCCGGGGCAGGCAAGCCCGGGATCCTTTTTGAATAACCGGTCTGCAACGGGATTGTGCAGGCCTAAATACTATTTTGCAGGTTCAACCAACCCATGACTGAAAGTTTCGCGCAACTGCTCGAAGAGAGCTTGTCCTCCATCGAGATGCGGCCCGGCTCCATCTTGAATGGCACCGTCATCAACATCACCAACGATATGGTGGTGGTGAATGCCGGCCTCAAGTCCGAGGGCGTCATCCCCATCGAGCAGTTCTACAACGAAAAGGGTGAGCTGGAAATCCAGATCGGCGATCTGGTGGAAGTGGCCCTGGAGTCCCCCGAAGACGGCTTCGGCGAGACCCGCATGTCCCGCGAGAAGGCCAAGCGTGCCAAGGCCTGGGAACGCCTCGAAGAGGCCATGGAGAAGGACGAGACCATCGCCGGTATGATCAGCGGCAAGGTCAAGGGCGGCTTCACCGTGGAACTGGGTGATATCCGCGCCTTCCTGCCGGGCTCTCTGGTGGACGTTCGCCCCGTGCGCGACACCGCCTACCTGGAAGGCAAGGAACTGGAGTTCAAGCTCATCAAGCTGGACCGTCGCCGCAACAACGTGGTGGTGTCCCGCCGCGCCGTGGTGGAGAAGGAATACAGCGCCGAGCGCGAAGCCCTGCTCAAGAACCTGCAGGAAGGCATGGTCCTCAACGGTATCGTCAAGAACCTCACCGATTATGGTGCGTTCCTGGATCTGGGCGGTATCGACGGCCTGCTGCATATCACCGACATGGCCTGGAAGCGGGTCAAGCATCCTTCCGAAGTGGTCAACATCGGCGACGAGATCCAGGTCAAGGTCCTCAAGTTCGACCGTGAGCGCAACCGCGTCTCCCTGGGCCTGAAGCAGCTGGGCGAAGATCCGTGGGAAAACATCACCCGTCGCTATCCGGTGGGCACCCGTCTGTTCGGCAAGATCACCAACATCACCGACTACGGCTGCTTCGTGGAAGTGGAAGACGGCGTCGAAGGTCTGGT
>NZ_JAJNQM010000052.1:0-23966 GCF_022227785.1 Ectothiorhodospira lacustris
CTGCTCACCCCCAAGGGCCTCACGGAAAAGCTGCACATCACCCGCGCCTTCCTGGCGCGAAAGCAAAAGGAATGCGAGGCGATTCAGCGGGAGATCGAGGTGTTGAAAAAAGAGCTGGGGGAAGACGTGAAAACCGAGCCACGCGAACCCGCTCAACCGCGCAAGCCAGGGCGCTGAAGCAACCTCCCACCCCACAGGGAAGACCCATGTTCCCCATCATCAAGAACCGCAAAATCCGTATCGCCGTCATCGGCTGCGGACGTATTTCCAAAAACCACTTCGGTGCCATTCAGGAACACACCGAAGACATGGAACTCTGCGCGGTCTGCGACACCGCCCCGCAAACCCTCAAGGCCCACCAGGAAACCCACCAGGTGCCCGGGTATGCCCGCATGCAAGACCTGCTCACCGAAGAAAAACCCGACCTGGTCGCCCTCTGCAGCCCCAGCGGACTGCACCCGGAACAAACCATCCTCGCCGCCCGGCACGGCGTGAACGTCATGACCGAAAAACCCATGGCCACCCGCTGGCAGGACGGCGTGCGCATGGTCAAGGCCTGTGACGAGGCCGGGGTCTATCTCTTCGTGGTCAAGCAGAACCGCCGCAACGCCACCCTGCAACTGCTCAAGCGCGCCGTGATGGAAAAACGCTTCGGTCGCATCCACATGGTCCACCTCAACGTCTTCTGGGCACGACCCCAGTCCTACTACGACCAGCACAAATGGCGTGGCACCTGGGAGTTCGACGGCGGCGCCTTCATGAACCAGGCCAGCCACTATGTGGACCTGCTCGACTGGCTCATCGGCCCGGTGGACAAGGTCCAGGCCATGGTCAGCACCACCCGCGACATCGAAGTGGAAGACACCGGCGTGCTCAACGTGCGCTGGCGCAACGGCGCCCTGGGCTCCATGAGCGTGACCATGCTCACCTATCCCAAAAACCTCGAAGGCTCCATCACCATCCTGGGTGAAAAAGGCTCGGTCCGTGTCGGCGGCGTCGCCGTCAACGACATCCAGCTCTGGGACTTCGACGAACCCCGGGACTACGACGAGCAGATCAAAAACGCCAACTACGAAACCACCTCGGTCTACGGCTTCGGGCATCCGCTCTACTACAAGAACGTCATCGACAGCCTTCGCGGCGACGCAAAACCCGAAACCGATGGACGCGAAGGCCTCAAATCACTGGAAGTGCTCATCGCCGCCTACCTCTCGGCCCGCGATGGCAAGACAGTCTCCCTGCCGCTAGAGTACTGAAAGGGCAGGGCACACCGGCCCTCGAACAAGACACCCCACTCCCGGGCGGATCATGCACGACATCACCATTCACCCCACCGCCATCATCGACGAAGGCGCACGCATCGGCCCCGGCACCCGCATCTGGCACTGGGTCCACGTCTGCGGCGGGGCCGTCATCGGTCAGGCCTGCTCCCTGGGGCAGAACGTCTTCGTGGGCAACCGCGTGGTCATCGGCAACAACGTCAAGATCCAGAACAACGTCTCCGTCTACGACGACGTCACCCTGGAAGACGACGTGTTCTGCGGCCCCAGCATGGTGTTCACCAACGTCTACAACCCACGCTCGGCCGTCCCCCGCAAAGACGAATACCGCCCCACGCGGGTCAGGCGCGGCGCCACCCTTGGGGCCAACTGCACCATCGTGTGCGGGGTCACCATCGGCGAACACGCCTTCATCGGCGCCGGCGCCGTGATCAACAAGGACGTGAAACCCTACGCCCTCATGGTGGGCGTACCCGCCCGGCAGATCGGCTGGATGAGCGAACACGGCGAACAACTCGACCTGCCGCTGCAAGGCGAAGCCACCGCAGAGTGTCCTGCCACCGGTACGTGCTACACCCTCCGGGGCACCACCCTCAGCCGCGCATGAAACACGAGAACGAACCATGCAACTTGACGCCATCTACCGCGCAGGGCGTATCCACTTCACCACCCCGGTGCGCCTGAAACCACACGATATCCGAGTCCGCATCGACATCCCCGATGAAGAGATCGAATCGATGCCACAACCCCCAAAGGCCCCGCAGGCCACCCCTTCCGGCTTCATCGAAGAGCTCAAGGCCATCCAGGCCCCCATCCGCGATCTATTGCAATCGCCGCAGAACACCTCATTGAGCAAGGAAGAACGCCGGGAACTCCGCGCAGAGGCCTGGGAGGAAAAGCGTCGTGGCTGAGTGGCATTACATCCTTGATGTCAGCGTCATCATCGACATGTGGCTGGATCCTGAGATCGATACGAACACCACCACCCAACTGCTCGATCAGGCACAGGAAGGACATGTCACCCTGTGGCTCTGCGCCAGCTCACTCCCAACGCTGGAGTACGTGACGCGAAGACGCCTTAAAACCCTCGGCGCCCAGCCCGAGCAGGCCCGAGACATCGTTCGGCAACTGATGGCCCAATTGCTGAAAAGCGTCAACATCAGCACTGTACCGGGGTTTGAGCAACACAGCCTGTATCTCGAGGCCCGGGATGTCGAAGACGCACAGATCGCCATCAGCGCCCGCAGCCTGCATGGGGCCCAGGTGGCCATTGTCACCCTCGCCGACACCTTCGACACGCTGGGAGAATGCGAGGCCATCGCGCCCAAGGAGGCACTGGCCCGACTCCGAAAGACTCCCGAGGCCGACGCTAGCCCCCTGGCCTTCATCGACCTGGCCGCCCAGCAGCGCCGCATCCGCCCTGAACTGGAAAGGCGCATCGAGTCCGTGCTGCGTCACGGCCAATACATCATGGGCCCCGAAGTCCGTGAACTGGAAGACCGCCTGGCCGACTACGTGGGCGTGCCCCACTGCATCACTGCCAGCAGCGGCACCGACACCCTGCTGATCGCCATGATGGCCCTGGGGATCGGCCCCGGCGACGAAGTGATCACCACCCCGTTCACCTTCATCGCCACCGGCGAGATGATCGCCCTGCTGGGCGCCACCCCCGTGTTCGTGGACATCGACCCACGCACCTACAACATCGACCCCGACCAGATCGAAGCCGCCATCACGCCCAACACCCGGGCCATCATGCCCGTGAGCCTGTATGGCCAGTGCGCCGACCTCGACGCCATCAACGCCATCGCCGAAAAACACGGCCTGCCGGTGATCGAGGACGGCGCCCAATCCTTTGGCGCCACCTACAAGGGCCGCCGCTCCTGCGGGCTGTCCACCATCGGCTCCACCAGCTTCTTCCCCAGCAAACCCCTGGGGGGCTACGGCGACGGCGGTGCCCTGTTCACCCATGACGATCACCTGGCCAAAGCCATGCGCGAGATCCGCGTCCACGGCCAGGACCGGCGCTATCACCACCCCCGCATCGGCCTCAATGGCCGCATGGACACCCTGCAAGCCGCCATCGTACTGGCCAAGCTGGACCGGTTCCCCCAGGAAGTGGAAGCCCGCGCCCGACTGGGTGAGCGCTACAACAGGCTGTTTCAGGAGCGGCTGGGAGACCGCGTCGTCGTCCCACATATCGCCCCCCACAACACCAGCGTGTTCGCCCAGTACACCCTCCAGGTGGAACACCGGGAAGCGGTGCAGGAAGCCCTCAAGGCCCGGGGCACCCCCACCGCCGTCCACTATCCCGTACCCCTCCATCACCAGCCCGCCTTCACCACGGGCCAGGCCCGCTGCCCGGCACAGGGCCTGCCGGTCTCTGAACGCATCAGTCAACGGGTGATCAGCCTGCCGATGCATCCCATGCTGGGGGAGGGGGAGCAGATGCGGATCGTGGGAACAGTGGAAGAGGCGTGTAAATTGAGATCCTTGGAGTATTGCTGTCGATAGTCCACAAGAGCTTAAGGAATCCCGCGAAGCCAGAGGCGACCCTTGCACAAACGGAGCGCACTCCGTATTCCTGATATCTATGCTCTTCCGTGACCTCATTCTTGAGCTGAGTCATGCATCGGGGCGACAAGCTTCTTCGGATATCGTGTCTGCTCGGGCAAACGGATCCGGAAGCAGAGCGACCACAATATGACTAGACAACCTCGGGCTTAAACCTGTGTGCCTTGCACTTTGAAACTCTCCACCTTAACCACTCGCTTCCTCGGCAACCGCGACACCGCCGCCGTCTTCCGCGGTATGGCTACCCTCGCCTTGGGCAGCGGACTCGCGCGCGTAATTGGCATCGCTTCGATTCCGATCCTCACGCGCCTCTACACGCCCGAGGACTTCGGCGTGATGGCGGTATTTACCGCCTTGATTGCGTTGATGGCGCCACTGCTGACACTCCGCTACATCCTGGCGGTACCGCTACCCCGGCACGATGGCCTTGCAATGAACTTGATGGTGCTCTCTGCCGGGCTGATGCTGGTCACCGGAACACTGCTCGCGATCGGACTCGCGTTTTTTGCGGAGCCCATGCTCGCGTTGATGTCGATGGAGGTCCTCGCACCCTGGTGGTGGTTGATCGTCCTCGGCCTGATTGGCTCTGGAACCTACGAGATGCTGTCGCTCTGGGCCACGAGGCGCCGGGCTTACAAGGTCATTGCCTACACGAACGTTACTCAAAGTGCCGCAGGCGCGTTGGTGAAGGTTTCGTTCGGTTTTTTTGGTGCCTGGCCGATCGGGTTGCTGATCGGCCAGGTAGTGGCTAAGAGCGGTGGGATCGGGACGCTTCTGAGGCACTTTTGGGCTGAGTTCCGAGCGAACTGGCGGCATGTTCGCCGTTCCCGTTTGGAGCGCGTTGCGGTCCGTCATCGGGGGTTTCCAATTTATCGGTTACCATCCCAAGTCCTGCTCGTCTTCTCTGCCCAGGCACCGGTTCTCTTTATTGCCACGCTTTATGATGCTGAAACCACGGGCCAGTTCGGCCTGGCTATGGCGGCCATTGGGCTTCCACTCGGCCTCCTAGGGCAAACGACAGCCAAAGCGTTCTATGCGGAGGCTGCGAACATTGGCCGCCGCAGAGGTGAGGAGATTCGGCAGCTTACCATCGCCGTGCTCAAACGCCTTGCGTTCTTCGCTGCGGTACCGACGATAATCCTACTCGTCTTTGGTCCGGAACTGTTTAGGATAGTATTCGGGGGAAATTGGGAGCTAGCTGGGGTCTTCGCCTCGATTCTGGCTATTTATCTATTTTTCCAGTTTATACAAACACCTGTCGCTCACCTGTTTTACATCTTCGAGCGACAAAGAAGCCTGTTGGTTCTGAATGTGCAACGGGTCATTCTTGTTCTCATGCTGTTCGCTGCCGCCGGGTACTTGGATTGGTCTCCCGTTCTTGCAATCACAGCCTACGCCGTGCTTTTGTCCTTGCATTACATGGTGACGGTGTTTTGGGCACTTGGCATAATCAAAAAAAATGAGTGAAAACGCGGGTACTTTGAAAGTTGCCGGGCAATCGCGTCTCTACGGCCATGTGTCCATCGCTGGGGCAAAGAATTCTGCGCTGAGATTACTGGCGGCAAGTCTCCTTACGTCTGGCCGAGTCACCTTGCGAAATTACCCCGCGTCGCTGCTCGACGCCCAAATTCACGTCGACATGCTCCGGCGCCTCGGAAAGGTTTGTAAGTCGCGGGGTGAGGATGGCATTACCATCTCGGAGCAAGATACGCTGCGAACGCGACTTGAATGGGAAGCGCGTTCGATCCGCAACACGCTCCTCATCCTGGGCGCATTGACGACGCGCTTTGGAGCGGGCGCGGTACCTCTTCCGGGCGGTTGCAAGCTTGGTGATCGGAGTCACGATCTACACGTCATGCTGCTCGAACGGCTAGGGGCGCGGGTATGGGAAGAGGATGAGATGCTCTTGGCAGAGGCACCGAAGGGTGGTCTCGTGGGCACCGACATCCACCTGCCGATCCGCTCCACGGGTGCAACAGAGAATGCCATTCTCTCAGCGACTTTGGCCTGTGGGGTTACCCGGATTTGGAACCCGCATATTCGCCCGGAAATCCTTGATCTGATCGCACTCCTGAGACGCATGGGAGCGAAGATCCGCGTATTCGGGCAGGAGCACGTCGAGGTGACCGGGGTGGAAGATTTGGCGGGTGCCGAGCACCGCGTGATGGCCGATAACATGGAGGCGATCACCTGGCTGGCGGCGGCCGTGATCACCGATGGTGACGTCGAAATCCGGGATTTTCCGTATCGTGACCTCGAGGTGGTGTTGGCGCATCTTCGGGCAGCAGGAGCCCGTCTGTATCCCGGAGACGACTCCCTGATCGTACGGGGCGGTGCCTGTTATCCAATAGAGATCAGCACCGGACCCCACCCGGGGATCAATTCCGACGTCCAGCCCATCCTGGCCGCATGGGCCGCAAAGGCGCGGGGCGAGTCGCGAATCATTGATCTGCGGTTTCCGGGCCGTTACGGCTACGCGGGGGAGATGTCCCGCATGGGTCTGCTATACGAGGTGGCGGGCGATATGCTGAAGATCCAGGGTTCTGGAGGCAGACTCAACGGCGCGACGGTTCGTGCGCTTGACCTGCGTGCCGGTGCCGCGCTTGCGCTCTGCGGGTTGATCGCAGAAGGCGAGACCGTCATCACCGACGCGTGGCAGATCAGCCGCGGCTATGTTGGCTTTGCGGACAAGTTGCGGAACCTGGGGGCGTCCGTCGAATGGAACGACTGACCGATGCCGACCACAGGGTGCTTTCGGAGATTTGTCCGGGCGGCGTGTTTCGCGACGTGGATCTTGCCCGAATCAGTCGATGGCGAATCGGCGGTCGGGCGGACCTGATCCTCCAGCCGAGTTCCGGTAACCAGGTGGCGGCGCTGCGTCGCTGGTTTCACGAACGTGCGATCCACCACGTGGTCATTGGCATGACCAGCAACCTGCTGTTCGCAGATGAAGGCTTGCACGTGCCGTGCATCCAGATCGGCCCCCGGATGGCGCACATGTCGGTGCGGGGTACGGAAGTCACCGCCGAGGCCGGGGTGTGGGTTCCAGGATTCGCGCGACGACTCATGCACGCTGGCCTAACCGGCGCCGAACACACCTGCGGTATCCCGGGTACGCTCGGCGGATTGGTCTGTATGAACGGGGGTAGTCAGCGCAAGGGAATCGGTACCAACGTCCTGAAAATATATAGCGTCGATGTGGCAGGTCGCGATATCCATCGGGCGGGTGCGGACTGCGAGTTCGCGTATCGCCAATCGGTATATCAAAGCAATGGCGAGATCATTACGGCCGTTTCCTTGCGTTTCGCGCAGGGTGAACGTTCCGCGATTCGTCGGCAAATGCTGCAGATCCTCGCGGACCGCCGCCATAAGTTTCCTCGCAAGGAGCCCAACTGCGGCTCTGTCTTTAAAAGCAACCCAGCTATGTATGCCGACATTGGCCCGCCCGGAGCAGCGATCGAACGGCTCGGATTCAAAGGATTGCGGGTCGGTGGCGCACTCGTTTCGTGCCAGCACGCAAACTTCATCGTCAACAGCGGAAGCGCTCTAGCGCGAGACGTTCTTCAATTGATTGCGCGAATTAGCGTCGAAGTCAAAAGAGCCACAGGCCATCAGATGGAAGCCGAGGCCTGCTATGTGACCACTGAGGGTGTGATCATGCCTGCCGACCAAGTTGTGCAGTCGAAGCAAACTCCTTGACGGCTGACAGTCGGTTCGCCCGCTAGCGGTCATAAGCGCTTCGAAATGCTCTGGGTAGAAAGACTTGGGGGATACTTCCATTCCAAGGCCTGCCTAGTACTACAGGTCACAAGTTTCCCCGTTTCTCCGAACAACCTGATCAGCATCGAAACTGCAGACCTCGAAAGAAAGGAATGATTTCTTCGTTGCCGGAGCCCAGAAAATAAAAGTCCCTTAAAATGATGCGAATACTCTATCTAATTTCAGTCACCAACCATGGTGGCGGAGGTCATCAATATAGCCTCAAAGCGACTGCCGGCTTAATGGCGGAACGCCACCATGTGTTAGCGGCAAGCATTGGACCCAGGCCGTCCAAGGCGCTAAATGGCCTCCCATATTATCGTCATATAGAAGGCGAGCTACCTAGCGTCCGCCTGATTCGGAAAGTGAAAGATATAGTAACGCAAGAGAATATCGAAATCATCCATGCGTTCGACGTCGAAGCATATTGGTATGCGCGGGTCGTCAGTATCTTAACTGGCTCCCGCTTGATGTTTACTCTGTGTGGCGGGCCGACCCCGAAAGGGTATTTCCCCCGCTTTGATAATTTGATTCTTTTCAGCGAAGAAAACAAAAAAGGCCTGACGCAACGGTGTGTAAATGATGCAGGCCTCTACCTAATACCAAATAGGGTGGCAAAGGTAACCCAGGATCATTCTGCGATTGAGAATATTCGAGATAGGTTGCCAAGTTGCGACAAGGTCATCTTGCGTATTGCGCGTTTCGGAACTCATCACTCCCGAAGTATCCTCGGCACCATTAAGTTGGGGGCAATGCTGAAAAATATGGGTGTTAACGTGCACGTTGTCATTATTGGGAATGTTGATCATCTTGAGTGCTATGAAAAAGCCAAAGCGTTGAAGGTAGATAATGCGACCCTGATCACGGAAGAAAAATATACTACTAATGCAGCACGGCTGATTCGTCTTGGTGATATCATTGTAGGAACGGGCCGCGGTGCAATGGAGGCAGCGATGGAGGGAATCCCGGTCTTGGCACCCATCCGTGGGTTGGACGTGCCGGTACTTGCCTCTCCAGAAAGGTTGCACCATTTTCTTAAATATAATTTTTCTGACCGGACAGACCTTGGGGATTTGTCTAAGGATGCTGAGATAAAACGGGTTGCGGATATGTTAGAGAGCCCGGTGTTAATGCGGAACGTTGCAAGTGAAGTTGAAGAGTTCGCGCGAAAGCACTTTGATATACGTTCGGTTCAAGAAAGGTACGACCTTCTTTACGATAAGGCAACGAAATCTTCAGCCTCGTTATTCGATATCGCGCAACAGCTGATCCGGATTACGGTAAGACGATATCGTTTATCCCGCCGCCCAAGACAGTAACTGCTCTTCAGGTGGGGAAACAGAATGGTTAGCAGAATGCCGAATTCCCGGTTTCGGGCCGAGATTCCAGTAAGCTGGATTTATCAGATATCGTGGCTGATTCTGACCGGCGGGTTCCTATTTGTAAGCCGGCTACCAGATCTGCTAGTTATTGGTCAGTATGGCTCCATTGCGTTAGCGCTAGCAGTAGTGGTTTTGTTGGAGAAAAGTGTTTACTGGAAGAATCAGGCCTGGCTCCTATATGTCTCCCTCGTAATCTGGGCCGTAGTCATAGTCCCAATTTCACCGCGGCCCGATCTTGCTTTGTCGGGTGCCTATACGATGCTTGGGATTGCGGTGCTGTGGTATGCGAGCCACAGAATTATCATGAACGTGAGGTCAATCTCGTTTGCGGTAGCGATTTTCCTGGTCGCGTTTTTGGCGCAAGGATCCTACGGGCTGGTATCCGGGGACTTCACAGAGATGGGGATGGCCGAGCAGAGAATTGCTGGAGCATTAGGAAACCCAAATTCGTTTGGCTTTCAGATGCTTTACGGAGCGCTGGGTGCTCTCTTTCTATTGGCATTGAATAGATGGGGGCGGATTCCTGTAACGCTGATCTGGATTATTTTCGGCTTCTTTATACTCATGATGATATTTTCAGGTTCGCGTAAAACAGCCATTGCTGCCGCGATCGTATTAGCGCTGATTTTAGCGCTCGTTCTACGACGCCATTTACAAAATTTGATCTTGGTTATTGTGTTTGGAAGTATCGCGGGCTGGATATTTATGGAACTTGGGGTGATAGGCTTGAGCTTTCTGGAAAGCAATTTCATCCTGCGCGACCGATTCGAGGAGGAACTGTTTGGGCGAGGAGTTGAGGCAAGAAGTCAGATTATTTTTTTGTCGCTCTCCGCAGGACTAAGCCATTTTCCATTTGGCCTTGGTGTGACCGTTATCCAGGATTCCACGATTTATGGGAGAAACCCGCATAATGTATTTGTTGACCTTTTGGTTTCTATGGGCGTGGTCGGACTTGTCCTATGGACTTTGATTCTTTTTCTTACGCTGCGCCTCGCGTTGCGTCTCTATCGTGAAAAAGTAACGCAAAGTGTTGGTGCCGTATATCTCGCGTTTCTGCTCGGATTTATGATCCTCGGTTTAGGATCACATCAATATTATGCTCCGCATACAATGTTCGCATTTATTGTCTTTAATTCTTTGGCGATGCGGGTCAGGAGGGATTGGCTGGCGCAATCAGCGCTACAGCAAAGCTTAGTCGATCGGAAAGGACTACAGTTATACCCCGTAGATTGGCGAAGGGCACCTTAGGATGTTGTGTGGCGCTTATTTTGGCTGCAATGGAGTTTTCCCCTTACTCGCACAGAGCGTCGGTGCTTAGGGAGTTACTGGGGTTCAGATTGACCCCAGAGTATTGTGCTGGTCAAGCGTCTCATCAGGTTCTGAGCTTAGCAGTTGTTCAAAAGGTTTGATAATAAATGAACGCTGCACAATTGGTGGTAGCAGGGGTTCTGGGATTGCTTATGCCGCTCTATTTGGTGTCGAGAGGCAATTCAGAGTAAGTTTATTAAAATCATTGGTTAGTCTGGATGTATTATAAAAAGTCCTTAATCTTGTGGTTGTAGGCGATGTAAATCCGACGCTGCTCCCAGTGCCTGGGGCGCGGATTCCATGGAAAATGGGTGCCTATGTGGTAGGTAACCTAGAGGGAGTCTTCGGTGATGGTCTGCCCACGATCCACAAGACTGGTAAAAGCCGGCTCGCTCCGAGTCGTTTGGTAAATGGGCTTCAATCGCTAGGCCTTGAAGCAGTAACCTTAGCCAATAACCACATGATTGATTTCGGTAGTGCCGATGTTGAATAAACTTTAGCACACTTAGCTAGAGCTAAGATCGAATTCTTTGGTGCCGGCAGTTCAGTGATTGAAGGAATGCAACCCTTGCACATTGAGGTCGGGAATGTGCGACTTGCCCTCATTGGAATGGCGCAGAATGAATTTGGCGCCCCACGAAAAGGTAAGGTAGGAGTAGCGGTCTACAACGAGCGAGATAGCTTACGAGCCATACGAGCTGCCTGGGAGGGCGGTGCCCAAAGAGTTATTGTACTGTTTTATGCTGGTGTGGAGTACGTGCCATTTCCTTCGCCGAATCAGCGAACCCGATGCCAGTTTCTGGTCGAAGCTGGGGCAGATGCTGTCATCTGTCAGCACTCGCATATGGGAGGGCCGATAGAAGATTACAAGTCTGGGTGGAGTCTGTTACGGCCAGGGCGACTTTCTTGCGATCACAGGAAACCCTTCGGTGAGACGATCCCCACTTCCATCCTATGCTATAGAAATCGATTGCACGACTCCTGCGGGTAGATTGGGATATGAAATTGTGCCCTTGGGACGCTTGGACGAAGAGAGCAGTATGCATCTACCGATGAAGGGTAGGGAGCGAGCAAGTGCACTCGGGGAGTTTCGGCGTCTAAACACAATAATTCGAGACGAGGAAGCTTACCGTAGGGAATGGTCCACTATTGTCGAAACACTGGGTGGAACGAAGTTTTCGGAGGTTATGATTGGGAGCCACTGGCTTCGAAGAATAGTCCGACGTTTCCCTTATATGAAGCCCGCAATAAGCACTAAAAGAGCCGCGGAAATACTAAACTTGATTCGGGCAGAAGCGCACCGAGATGTTCTGATTCATTATCGCGAAACGCTATGTCGTGAGAAACAGTGAATGGCTGGGTTTATTCTATACAGGAGGGACTTTTCCGGTCATGTGGAGGCGGCTAGAGATGCATTCTCCCGGAAGAGTCTTCATCTGGGTGCAACCATAGAGCTTGGGTGTTGGCGATTAGCAGCGGCTTGCAAAACGCTTTGTTGCGAAGAAAACGTCCGGACCTCTGTGGATGGGGGCACCGTAGCTGTTTTCGGCAGCCCTTTGTTGCCAGGCTTGAGCTACACGGAAACGCGCAAGCGTCTTCTCGAATCACCAGCTTCTGTGGGTAAAGTTCTAGGCCAGATGCGTGGTCACTACGTAGTTCTAGTCAGTGACGCCTTGGGTATCACGCTTCACCAGGACAGCTTGGGTATTCTGCGGATCTACGGGCTTGACTCCGGCGATTTCTTCGCGTCTTCGTTTTTGGCGACCGCATGGGCGTGTCCCGGCAAGCTTGAATTGAACCAAGTCGCCCTTGGGCAGAAAATTGCTACGGGGGAGATTTTCGGATCAGAGACGCTGTTCAAGCAGGTGGTTCGGTGCGAGCCGGGCCGCATCCCGGGTTCTGCTGGTGCGACACGCGGTGTGGCAATTCGGCGCCCCGAACAGGTAACGATGCCGGAGCGGGGATCAAGTTCACTTGCGGAGTCACTGGACGAGAACGCGGAGCTGCTTGGCTCCAGGTTGATGGAAGCGGAACAGGCGGCCAGCGATGGCGCGGGTCTTCTTGGTGTTTCCGCTGGCTACGACAGCAGGCTGTTGCTGGCAGCTTCAATAAGAGGCGGGTTGAGCATATCTCTCTTTACGCACAACACCATGGGTGTGCACACAAAAGAACATGGTGTCGTGGACAAAATTGGGATGGCTATGGGGTTGGTGCCAGAAAAATACAGTAGCAAGCGCCTCGAGGAACTTGATCGAGAAGAGGTTGAAGCTGTCGCTGATGATTGCTTGCATTTTTTTGACGGTTGCAGCTCACGGCAGCGTGGCGCGCTGCAGGAGACCTTCACGCAGAAATACTACCGTCGTGTATTTTCAGGCCATTCAGTCTTCTTTAATGGGCTTGGGGGGGAAATCTTCCGAAATCATACGGGCACTCGAAATGGAAAGGTGGACGTTCATGATTGGATGGAGCGGCACGTATTCTTTCCTTTTGGACCCGCACTTCTGCGGGATCGAGAGCACTACAAGGTGATACGGCAGAGTATCTGCGAAACGGTGAGTCAACGTCTCGGAATTCAATTCGAAGGCGCCGTTTCTCTAACGGACCTTCGTCGGTTCTATTCGGAAATAAGAGTTCCAGACAGTGATGCAAATATTCTGAATGCGCACAATCAGCTCGTCTACGTGAACGCACCCTTTACTGAAAAAGCCGTGATCGCGGGTGGGTTGGCTGCGACTCCGCATATCGGTCTTGGTGGGGAATACGAAGCCGCATTGATCAAGCGGCTCATGCCTAAATTGGGCGATATTGTCTATAACGACGGCTATGTTCCACGCACAACGAACCTGCAGTACCACCTGCGTAATCATCTCAGAGCGATTGTGCCGGACAGGATGGCAATTAACCGAATTCGAAGACGGTCGCAAGGCGTCCAATATCATGCGGTGGAGGCGTTTGGTAAGCTGAAGAAAATAGCACCGCTGTTTCAAGATATCGAAGAGGTGTTATTAGAAATTCTCCCTGACGACCGTTTTCATCTTGCCCTGTTGCACAATAGTCAGCGTCCTGCAACGCTCTACTTGGGGTTAGTCCTTTTGCATTTCCGAGACCGAATTCGATGGTAATAATATGAATCCTACAGATGGAAGACGGAAGTTGTTTTGGTCTCGCCGTCACTCGTCGGTTACGCCGATTTGGCAAGGTCTTATTCCTAGCCGGGGGGAATCACTAAGTGACAGTGTCTGCGTTCAGTCACCATTTGTCGGGATAAACCGATGAGCCGTCTTGTTCCTGCGTCGTTGGGCGCGTGGATGCGACGTTACGTTCCGATGTTGGAGCGTGATCGGCTGCGCCGTCTGCGAGCGAATCCATTCGTTGATGAACCCAGGCACTATGACGTGCCGGGGTGTCGGGTGCGACTCGGAATATTGGAAGAGGTGTTTCAGTATCACAAACACTATATCGCTGCCTGCCGCGAGATGGGAATCTCATATCGGTTGCTGGACATTTCCCGGAACGACTGGTTGGATGCCATTGGACATGCGGGGTGCGACGCTTTTCTGGCATGGCCATCAGCGAATACGCAGGCTTGGCGAGATGCCTATGACAATCGCCTGCGAATCATGGAGCAGGATCTTGGCCTGTTGGTGTTTCCGACATATCGCGAAACCTGGCTGTTCGAGGATAAATGCCGGCAGCGTGACTGGATGGATGCCAAAGGCGTCCCACACCCTGAAACCGCGCTGTTTTACCATGAGGTGGAAGCGCGGGACTTTGCTGCCAATGTGACGCTTCCAGTGGTGGTGAAGACGCGACTGGGCGCCGCTAGCAGCGGGGTCTGGATCGTTCGGTCGCGGAGTGAATTGCAGCGAATCGTTGCCAGGGCGTTCTCGAGTGGCTTGGTGCCAAGACGGCGGCACAGGTTCATGGCGGAACGGGGTGCCGTACTTATCCAAGAATATCTAGAGGACGTCGATGAATGGCGGCTCGTTCGAATCGGCGAATTGTTCTTTGGGCATCGCAAAGGGCGGCGGGGGAGTTTCCACAGCGGCTCGGGACGGGTGGACTGGACACCACCGGAGGATCGCCACCTTGACCTACTGGAGAAGGTAACGGAGGCCGGCGGATTCTTAAGCATGGATGTCGATGTGTTCGAGACGAGTGATGGACGGTTGCTGGTGAACGAGCTGCAAACCGTGTTTGGAGCTAGTGTGGCGGTAGATCAGGCTCGAGTGAACGGGAAGCGTGGTCGTTTTGTGCGGAACGTGACCAATGCAAGTTGGGTGTTTGAGGAGGGGGATTTTGCGCGCAATGCCTGCGCTAATGCACGCGTCCAAGTGGTTTTGCAGATGCTGGAAGCCCGAGGCCAACGATGACAGTTGCATCCTTCTCGAAGGCTGTGGTGTGCGGTGCTGGGATCAATGCACACACCATTATCCAGAATTTAAGTCGGCTGGGATATGCGGGGAATCTAGTACTGCTCCGTGATGCCTCTGAGCCCCCGGGTTTCGCTGGTATTAATAACCGCGGGGTAGAACAGTGGGCGGTCGCGATTAATGAACCGGAAGAATTGCCGGCGCTCATCGAGGCGCGATACGGAGATTCTGGTCGGGTCGCGGTCTTTTTCACCGACGAGCGTTACCACCCCGCCTTCAAGGCTTGGACCAAAACTCACCCAGAGTCTCCTCTGCACTGTTTTCTGGGTTCAGCCACGCACCTCACAGACATCCTGGACCGTTACCGTTTCTGTCGCTTCATCGAGCAACGCGGATTGGCGAAAGTCCCGCGGACGATTGCTGGCGACGAGGATCCCTTTGCGGCCTTCGGGAACGAATTCATCGTGCGGCCCCGAATGTCGTGGTACGGGGTGGCGCAACGGGAACGCGTCCGAGTCGTTCGGGGGCGCGATGGCTTTCACTCTGTCCTCAAGGATTACGGCTCCCGAGGGCTCGGGCAAGCCGATCTGAGCTTTCAGGAACTGCTGAGTATACGCAACGAAGACAATGTGTCGGTGTGCGGTTGGTTCGGGCCTGACTCTCGGCACCTTTTCTGCACTCGTAAGGTTCTGCAATACCCGCCGGGGACGGGTGGCGGTGATCTCGTCGAGCGCATTTCGCCCCTTGCAGAGCTGATGGAACAGGCCGAGGCGATCCTGAAGGCCATGGCCTACGAAGGACCCTTCGAAATGGAATTCGTGTTCGATGACCAATCCAGAGAGTTCAAGGTGACGGAATTGAACCCTCGGTTCTGGTTGCAGCATGGACTCATCGAAGCTGTTTCCGGTTGCGCTCTGGTGAGCAACTACTTGGGATGGCCATTGCTTGCGCCTTCAGAGAGGGAAAAGCAGTACCGTTATTGGGTCAACCCGTTGTATTCGTTCTATCGTGCCTTTCGATTCGAATTCCGAAGTCTAAGAACGTTGTGGTCTAGGTATGCATGGCGGCCCTTCGGAATCCGGGAAGCAACACATTATGCGCGGTGCTATACCCGGCAGCAGTGGTCAGGGCTAAGGAGCAATATTTTTGGGGTGTTCACAGTGAAAGAGCAAATCTCGCGAGCGAAGACCAAGGCCTCCGCGAAAAAGAAAGAAGCGCGGGTTCCCTGGGTGTGCCAGCTTGCGAGTGGCCATAATCCCGAAGACGAACGCATTCTACATCGGATGGCTCGCACGGCCTTGGATTGCGGGTACAGGAGTTCTTTTGTTGTCCCGCATGAAAAAGGGTCAACTCAGCATGGGGTGACCTTGGTTCCATGCCCAAAAATGCCCAAAAGAGGTTCGAAATGGCGGCGATGGACCGCGTTCCTACCAATCCTTTGGTGGGCGATGAGGAGTCGAGTGGATCTCTTCCAAATTCATGACCCAGATCTGATCCCCCCTGGGCTATTGCTGAAGCTTTTCGGGCGACGGGTGATCTATGACGTTCACGACGACTATCAAGCAAGCCTCCAGGACCGCTTGCGACGGAAGCCATGGCTTGTCGGATGGTTCCCTTCGTTCTGGTGGTGGTTCGAGCGAAATGCGGCTAGGGCGTTCGACGGGGTTATCGTAGCCGATCGCCATCTGGCGAATAAGTTCGGGCATTGTCACCCGGTGATTCTGGGCAATTATCCTCGTCTGGACTTCACGGCTCCGGCAGATCCGGAGGTAACAGAAACATTCAACCTGATTTACGTTGGGGGAGTTACCCGGGAACGCGGTTTGGGTATGGCGTTGGATGCTCTGAAACAATTGCCGATGCCTGAGTTACGTTTGCATGTGATCGGTACCGGCCGTGATCAGGAACTGTTAGATGCGTTGCGTGCAGAGCCGCGTGTGATTCTTCATGGGCGGATACCATGGACGCGATTACATGAATTTTATACGCATGCCCACGTCGGACTTGCACTATATCAGCCGCTGGCTGGCTTTCTCTATTATCCCGGAGAGAATGCGGTTAAGGTTATCGAGTATATGGCGGCGAGAATTCCAGTTCTATGTTCGGATTTTCCAGGATTGAGAGCTTTCGTCGCGGACGCTGGATGTGGATTGGTTGTGACGCCGGATGACCCTGAAGCGATCGCTCAAAAAATCTCAGAACTATTTTATGATGAAGCGCTTAGGTTACGGTTAGGTAGGAAGGGAAGGGAACTTTTCGAGACCGAATACAATTGGGACAAGCATGCCGGGAAGCTGGTGGATCTCTATGAGAGAGTGCTCAGTCCATGAATCTGATATCCACTCACCCAGTCCGGCATCTGGTCATCGTTTGCTCAAACTATCCCGCACCCTGGGCACCGACGAATGGGACGTTTGTGCAGCAACTGGTACACGCAGTCGCTAGGCAGGGTGTGCGATGTTCTGTCATTCACCCAGTTCCGATCCACGAGGCGATACGGCAGGTGCGCTTTCACGAACGCGAGACGCTGGATGTAGGCAACGGAATTGTGGTTGAGGTTTTTCGGCCACGTTACATTTCAGTGTCGGCTCGAGAGGGTTTTGCTTTCATGGGCCGGTTGAGCCCTTCGTTTGTGACACTGAATCGGTTTACGGCCGCCGTTCGAAGGGTGATTAGTCATGAGGGACTGAAGCCTGACGCTATTTATGGACATTTTCTTTACCTGTCGGGAGCTGCGGCGATCAGGGTTGGTGAGGAGTTGGGTATCGATGCTTTCCCAGGTGTCGGAGAGGGAGAGATGTGGACGGTCAGGCAATTCGGCTGGGAGCACGCCCGTCGTTTCTTGCCAAAAGCTACAGCATTTATTGCAAACTCAACGGCGTTGAAGAGAATCTTGGTCTCTGAACTTTACCTCTCTTCGGCCCTAATCGAAGTGTTTCCTAACGGAACAGACCTCAATAGCTTTTATCCGCGCGATCGCGCTATAGCACGAGAGCGGTTTGGACTTCCCAAAGACCAGTTTTTGGTGGGGGCAGTGGGTAACTTTCTTGAGAAAAAGGGAATCGTTCGCGTGGGACAGGCGATTGATGGGTTGGAGGGGGTGGCAGGGGTGTTTGCTGGCTCCGGACCGGTTCCGCCCCAAGCATCGAACACTGCGTTTTGTGGGCGTGTCCCACACAATCAGCTACCAGACCTGCTTTCTGCATGCGATGTCTTCGCCCTTCCCACAGTTATCGAAGGCTCGTGCAATGCACTGATCGAGGCGATGGCCTGTGGATTACCGATCATCAGTTCAATTGGTGAATTCAATGATGATGTCCTGGACGAGACGATGTCGATCCGGATTGACCCGTGGGACGTCTCGGCACTTCGGGGGGCGATCATGAGCCTTAGAGATGATCCACAGCGTCGGAAGGCTATGGCGGATGCAGCAGTGAGGCGCTCGAGGGAATTCGACGTCGATCAAAGGGCGAGGCGGATATTGAACTTTATGGGAGCGCGCCTGCGTGGATGATGCCGATGAATCAGAAAATGACCTACAGTGAACGCATCCTAAAAGGAGGGCGTTTCGTATCCTGGCAGCGATTTGCTCGCTTTCGGGCGGCTTCGGATGCCATTAGCCGGCATGCCGCAGAGGGAATGCGGCGAGATCTCTTGGATATTGGGGCCGCAGATGGCATTGGGCTTCCGTTTTGGAAGCCTTTGGTTGAGCGTGTGGTCAGCATTAATTACTACGAAAACCACACGCTGGAATTTCAGGCGGCCCACCCCGGGGAAGAAGTCATTACCGCAGACGCGCGGGATCTGGGTTTGCCTGATGCATCCTTCGACGTAGTGGTCTCGTTTGAGACGCTCCATCTGATACCCGAGAGGCGGCTTGATGCGATCGCGGAGATTCATCGCGTGCTGCGGCCAGGGGGGGTATTGGTTTGCTCGGTACCGATCGAGATTGGCTATCCAGCACTGATGAAATTCGTTGCTCGAGGTGTAACCGGATTCGGGCTCGACGGAATGAATTTCGGCATGGCGCTGCGTCATGCGTTCTCGGGTTGGACAGACGTCAGCCAGTATGACCAAGGAAGGCAGGTTGGTTTTGACGCCTATCACTTCCTTAAAGATGCCACTCGGTGGTTTGAGATTATTGAGACTAAATCGATTCCTCTGGCAGTTCTGATGCCTTTCAATCTCCTGTTCGTGGCGCGGCGCAAGGATACCCTCGAGCGATGAGTAGGGATTACATTCATTGGCCGCAGAATCCCTCCTTCGCCCTTTTTCTCTTTCGCGATCTCGATCAGATCCACGGCCGTGCGCGAGATGTTCCGCATTCTCACGGATGTGAGTCATATAATATACGCAGGGTTGCGACTCAGGGCGAGCAGGGGAATATCCGGCTTGCAACAACGCGAATCTTGCGTGACCTGATGCGCCCGAGGCCTATAGGGAATGATGTGAAAACGATCCTGGAAATCGAGGCGCAGCACGGCTCCCGTTAAATTTCTTTCAGGCGTGTCTTGAAACGGGATGCGCCCGAGCCCAATGTGTCGCTGGCCTTTCGCTTTCTCTGCTGGGAACAGACTGTTTCAGAGTCGGCAAGACAGATGGAGCAGCCAATTCTGCAGCTAGCACGCTGGCCAGCCGGGCGTCGGTTTGCAACGCAGCTTTCGCATGATATTGACCAAATTCACGACCGCGAGCTTTTCCGCTGGCTAGGTGATATCAATCACCTGCGTCGCCACATTACCAGTGGGGAGCGCGCCCACCCCAGACAATGCATCCGTCGGATTCTGCGTCCTGCTTTTCGGCCACGAGACCCGTTCGGACAGTTCGAATCGATCCGTCGTATCGAAGGCAAACACGGATGGCGTTCAACGTTTTTCCTGTTGGAAGACAAGTACTGGGGTCGCTTGGGTGGCCGATTCAATTGGGAGGATCCGGTGTTCAGGCGCATAAGCGAATTCCTGCTTTCGGAAGGCTGCGAGTTAGGTATTCATGGCAGTGCCTATGAGCACGTCAACCCTGCTTGGTGGGATGCCAAGGTATCGCGGTTTCGACAACTCTACGGCTGCGCCCCGCTCGGCTCGCGCAACCACTATCTTACCCTGGATGTGCCGGAGAGCTGGCGTGTTCAGGCTACTGGCGGACTGATCTATGACTCTACTTTCGGGCACCCGGCCCGGCTCGGGTCTCCAGGCGGCTTCTGCTTCCCCTTTGCAGTTCCGGGGCTCAAGGCCCGAGACGGGCGTGATTTCATTCAGCAACCGCTAAGCATCATGGATACCACCTTGTTTCGATACCAGAATCTTGACTACCAGGGGGCAATGGAAGCGTCCCTTAAGGTTTTGGAGCAAGTACGCGACACTGGAGGCTTGGCCACGTTGCTATGGCATAACAATTTCTTCAATGAGGAAGAGTACATCGAGTGGGAGCAGACCTATGCGGACCTGCTGTCCTGGCTGGCTGAAGAGGGTGCGTGGGTGACGACAGGTGCTGATATTGCCAAGTGGTGGCGCGCGCGTGCTGGAGTGCGGATCGAGCGCAAGATTGACGAATGCGGCAAAACCTTATGGATTGTGACGGCTGGCGAGCCTATCGATGACCTGGTGTTGATGGCACATGGTCTGGCGCCTGGGCAATGCCTGATCAGTGAAGCAGCCACGATCGCGTCGGTGCGTGACGAAGCCCCGTTAGTGACATTTTCCCACTTGGCGCCAGGCCAGCAGGCCATCTGTCGGGTCGTTCAATCGTGATGTCCGTGGTGCTGACAGCGCTGACTGTACTGGGTGGCTTTGCCATGCTTGGCTTCTTGCTGGACAAGTGCTACTTCCTCGCCCCGACTCGGTTGGGTTGGCTATTCTACTATCCCAGCGTGGTTTACGAGACCATCGAAAAGCGCCTCGGCATTGCACGGCCGCTCCAGGACGCGAGCTATTTGTTGATCGGCGTCGGGAGTCTGTGGCTAGGTTGGAACGCAGGGTTTGCTGTGGTCATGGCGGTGGCCGCCGGGCTGGCCTGGGCTTGGGCACTTTACACGGATCTATGCTGGAGGGCCGATGTGCCGGCACAACAGCATTCGGGGCTGTCTAGGGCGCCGTTTCCCGTGCCGCGTTTGATCTTGCGGATCCAAGGTCCTGTCTTGGAAAGAGGGGCGAGCAGCTATCGGCTGGGTGCTTGGCCAGTTGGCCTTCGCCAGAGATTCAGCCTGTTCATCCTCAACCCGACGGCAGTGCATCCACAGGTGGGTATGGATGTATTGATCGAGTCGGGAACAGAGTCTGTAATTGTTCATGCCGATCTAGCCGCCGTCAATTCGGCTCCAGCGCCGGGCGGGCTGATCGAGATTCCCTTCGAGCTCGAAGCCGTAGCGGCATCTACTAGGCAGGTCAACGTCAAGGTTCGTGCGGTCCACGCCGATTTCAACTGGGAACGCACGCTAAATTTAGATTGCATTCCAGCCGCAGATTCAATTTCCATTGCATCGGCCAACATCAATCGCTGGAAGTGGGGTTCCAGTGCCGCTTTTTGCTGGCGCGGTGATCACGACCTCCAAGATCCAGCTACCTTTCAGTCCACCGAAGGCTTGCGAAAGGCGCTGGGGCTGGCTGCGCGCTACTATTTTCCCACTACCGTGATGTTGTCGGCGCGACTCAGCCTCGTAGAAGGAGAACACCGCGCCTTTTGCGAGCACTTTGGCTGGGACAGAAAATCCGAGGATATTCCAGAATTCATAGAGTTCTTGAAACAGGAAGTGGATACTCGATCGGAGCAGGAATTTCCGACCGCAAACAACCGACCCTTTTCGGCCGAGATCGGCAATCACCAATATTTGCACTACAAGACTCATGCTGCCGCCGCAGCCGGCAATGATTGGAAGTCACACGCCTGTCCGGGTGATGGGAAATACGACTGGATGAAACAGTATCCGTGCAGTTCCTTCGAAGAGCAGCGCGATAACATGCTCAAGTGCGCCGAGGTGATGGAAGAGACCATCGGTGTGCGGCCTTCAAGTTTCACAATTCCCAGTGACTACTGGGACAGCGATACGGCCCGAGCGGTGGAAGCAGCGGGAATTGAGGTGAGCAACGACACCGATACTAAAAAGCTTCATAAGTTACTTTTCTTTCCACGCGAGCATCACCCAAAGGGTTGTGAGCGACTGGTTGAGATCACGCGTGTGCTTCCTAAGGATCCAGCAACTGCGGCACACGTAGCCCAGCTGAAATTCTGGCTAGCCTTTGCCCGGCGCAACCGCCGTGCCATGACCTTCCTGGCACATCATCACCTGCTGATGTACCAGGGTAATGCTTGTTATAACCTGACCGGTGAACTGCTGCGCCATGTACTGGCGGACACCGAAGGCGATGTCTGGTGTGGCACGTTGACGAGTATCGGTCGCTACTGGCGAGATGTGCTTAGCGACAAGACTCGATGCATTACGATTTACAAGGATACCAGTAGTGTGATAGTGCGCAATGATGGAGCTCGTGAACTGGTAGCCCTTCCGCTAGTAATCGAGTTACAAGGCGGATGTAAGCTGATGCGCATAGTGACTATTCCTGCATATGGTGAAACTCGGATTACATTATCATGAATAACCTCCCCCCCCCCCGCCTCGCATTATTAACCCGGCAACCATTCATATCTGTATCGCTTGCTGTAAATTACTGATTTTTTAAAGATTAAAAACGAAGCAAATTGATTTGTTTGATTGCCGGGCTAATATGTTGACCAATGGCATAATTGAGTATTCTCATGGAAAATAAAAGCAAGGTGTTGGTGACAGCTGGCGAAAACAAGTCAGCTCTTGCCTGCGTCAGGGCACTAGCCGATCGAGGCATCACGGTGCATGTGTCGGCGCATTCTCGGTTAGCCATTGCCCGTTGGAGCCGCAAGGGCTCGCAGACTCACACGCTACCTGACCCTAGAGAGGATGGTAGGGCCTTTTGTAAAGCACTTGTTGAACTGCAACAACGTTATCATTTCCATGCCATTCTCCTCGTGTGCGACTATGAGATTAGCGCGTGGCTGGAGCATTCCCATACACTGGATAGTCATGACTGTGTAAATGAGGTGATTGCGATACCGGGTAAGGAATCTTTTCGAATTGCTAGGGACAAGAGTATGACCATTCGCGCTGCGATTTCTGCTGGTGTTGCCTGTCCCGCAACGTGGTTCCCGGAAGACCACCCCCTTGAAGAGATTGCAAGACAGGTGAGCTATCCTTTGTTGGTCAAGCCCAACGTCAGCGAAGGGGCACGTGGCATCACGCTGGTGGAGCGACCAGAAGACCTCCAGACTACGTTGCGTGAGGTTGAGGCGCGTTGGGGGCCGTGCCATCTACAGGAGTATGTTCCGTCCGGTGGCGCCCAGTACAAGGCAGATGTCGTCGTTGACCGGAACGGAAAGCAACACGCGCTGTTTGTCTGCCGCAAGCTGCGCTATTACCCTGTTTCTGGTGGCTCGAGCACTTTAATCGTGTCGGAGCATCATGCTGGGATCGAGGATTCGGTGCGCCGGCTGGTCGATCAGATGGATTGGTATGGGTTTGCCGACTTCGATTTCATCGTCGACCCACGCGACGGCGAAGCGAAGTTGATGGAGTGCAATCCCAGATTTCCGGAATCGCTCTCGGTGAATATTTTCGCTGGCGCCGATTTTCCCTGGCTCATGTACAACTTGATCCGGCATGGCAAGGTGCCAGAAGAGCCCGATTGGATCGAAGGGCGCTATGCGCGCTTCTTGGTCGGAGATATTTTGTGGTTTCTGGGTTCGCGGGAGCGCTGGCGGGCAGACCCCGGTTTCTTCCGTTTTTTCGATCGTAATCAGACCTACTACGTAGAGCGCCTTTCCGACCCTGGCCCTACGCTCTGCTACACGATAGAAGTGGTCCAAACGCTACTGTCGCCACGGCGTATGGCTTATCGTTTTGGCCGCGGATTGCGCCAGCGGGCACAAAATTCATCGGTGGATCGTTGATCTCATGCGTCTGGTCTACTTTTATCAGTTCTTCACCGGCCCGAACGCCCCTGGACCTGGCCAACCGCGAGCCTTGGTTGACCAGCTTGGAAGAGAGGGTCACCAGGTTGACGTGATCGCGTGCGACTTCAACGTCTATAACGAACAAGACGAAGCGCCGGAAGAATGTCAGTATCCCTCGGGCGGGTCTGTCCGGGTGCATCGATTGCCAGCGCCACGCAATCTGCGAGCTAGCCTGCGTAACCGGCTACAAACTTATCTGGTGTTTTCCTGGCGCGCGTGGCGGTTCAGCCGGCAATTGCCAAGACCAGACGTGG